>JAILZC010000177.1 GCA_023512665.1 Candidatus Bipolaricaulota bacterium
TGGCGAAGGCGAACAGTCCAGACGAAGTCTGGTAGCTCGCGAGGAGCTGGCGCTCATCAAGAAGCTCGACGAGTTCCCCCAGGTTGTCGCGGATGCGACGGAGCATCTTGCCCCGCACTTTCTCGCCAGTTACGCGCACGAGCTGGCCGGGCTCTTCCATGATTTTTACGAGAAGCATCGAGTGCTGGACGAGGCAAATCTTCCGTTGATGCAGGCGCGATTGGCGCTCTGTCGCGCGGTGCAGATCGTCTTGGAGCGGACGTTTGCGCTCTTGGGGCTGGTGGCCCCAGAAAGGATGTAAATGAGCTGGTTCCAGCGCCTCAAAGACGGGCTGAAGAAGACGAAAGAGCAGCTAACAGGTCGGCTCGCCCAGGTGCTCCAGCCGGGGCGGCGCCTCGACGACGCCGTGCTCAGCGAGCTCGAGGAGATCTTAATTACGGCCGACGTCGGCGTGGACGCGACGCTGGAGATCGTGCACGCCCTCAAAGCGCGCGCGGCGGCGCGGGGCGTGCAGGACTCTGCAGAAGTCATGGGGCTGCTCAAAGAGATTCTGAAGGAGCGCCTGCGCCCTGCTGAGGGAGCCCTCAATCTCCGGGCCGACGGCCAACCCACGGTCTTCTTGATTTTGGGTGTCAACGGCTCAGGCAAGACGACAACGATCGCCAAGCTGGCCCAACACCTCAGAGATGACTTCGGCAAGCGCACGATCATCTTTGCCGCGGGGGACACTTTTAGAGCCGCAGCGATCGAGCAGTTGGGCATCTGGGCCGAGCGCGTAGGAGCGCAGCTCGTCGCGCATCACGCCAATGCCGACCCATCAGCCGTGGCGTTCGACGCCGTCGAGCGCGCGCTGAAAGAGCGCGCCGACGTGCTGCTCATTGACACCGCCGGGCGGTTGCACACCAAGCACAATCTCATGGAGGAGCTCAAAAAGATCAACAGGGTCGTGGAGAAGCGCTTGGGACGACCCATTGACGAACGGCTCTTAGTCTTAGATGGCACGACGGGGCAGAACGCGATCGCTCAAGCGAAGCTCTTTCACGGAGCTGTCTCGGTGACGGGGATCGTGGTCACGAAGTTGGACGGCACGGCCAAGGGCGGGGCGGTCATCCAGATTGCCAGCGAGCTCAAGCTGCCCATCAAGCTGATCGGCGTGGGCGAGCGCGCCGACGACCTGAGAGAATTCAAAGCCGAGGAGTTCGTCGAGGCGCTGCTGTAAGCGCGTGGCTAAGTTTAACGCTATGATGTAGAATACGATGTATGATTCGTAAGCAGATTTATATAGAGCGTCGTCATGAGGATCAGCTCAAGCGCCTTGCCCAGCGACTTGGGTGCAGTGAGGCCGAGCTTATCCGTCAGGCCCTCGATCGCTCTTTAGGGAGCGTGAGCATTCTTCCTGATCTCGAGGTGTGGGAGCGAGAGAGAGCGTTTATTCGGAGGCTCATAGCTCAAGGCCCTCTAGCAGGTCGTCGGCGATGGACGCGAGATGAGCTCTACGAAGACGAGCACTAAGATGGCTCCTCACCTGACCTTCTTCATTGATACGAATGTGCTCGCTTATGCGTATGATCGCTCTGAGCCGGATAAGCAGGCGCGCGCTCTGGCGGTGCTCGATCAGCTCATAGGGATGAGCGCGTTGAGTACCCAAGTGCTTGGGGAGCTGTTCATTGTGCTCACACGCAAGCTGCACAAGCCCTTTCCCCCAAAGACTGCTAGGGAGCGCGTGGAGAACTATCTTCGGGCGTGGACGGTCCTCCCTGTGACACCTATGATCGTTCAGGAAGCGGTACGCGGAGCGATGGCACACGGTTTCAGCTATTGGGACGCTCAGATCTGGGCCACAGCGCGGCTCAATCAGATCCCTATAGTGCTGAGTGAAGACTTCGCTCACGGGCAGCAGGTCGAAGGAGTGCACTTCTTGAATCCCTTTGTAGCGGGAGTTGAGCTTCCCCTATGAAAGTCCTCACCGGATCGCAGATGGCCGAGCTCGATCGCCAGGCGATAGAGGGGCTGGGCATCCCCAGCTTGGTGCTGATGGAGATGGCCGGGCGTGCTGTCATCGAAGAGCTCTGCGCGCGATTTCCCGATATCGCTCACAAGAAGATTGTTATTGTCATCGGGAAGGGGAACAACGGCGGCGACGGCTTGGTCGTGGCACGAAGACTGCTCGATCTGGGGGCTGCTGTCGAAGTCCATGCGCTCTGTACCCCCAAAGAGTTCTCGGAGGAGACGCGCCACCAAGCTGCTATATTGCGCCAGCTCGGCTTTACGCTCGAATACCACACCAAGCTCAAGCATACGAAGATTCTCGCCGAAGCCCTCACTATGGCCGATGTCGTGATAGACGGGCTCTTCGGCACGGGGTTTCGCGGCGCCGCGCAGGGGCTCCCTGCGGAAGCCATCGAGCTCATCAATCTCAGCTCGGCGTTCGTCTGCGCGATTGATATCCCCTCTGGGGTAGAAGCCAACACGGGGCACGTGCTGGGGCCGGCCGTCTACGCTGATCTCACGGTGACGTTTGAGCTGCCCAAGCTGGGATTATTGCTCTACCCCGGGCGCCAGTACGTCGGCGAGCTGGTCGTCAGGCCCATCGGGTATCCCCGCATACTGATAGAACAGTATGCCAGCACGATGACGTTTGTAGACGCAGACTGGGTGCACGATCACCTGCTCAAGCGCGAGCCCTACAGCCACAAGGGCGACTATGGCAAAGTCTTGGTAGTCGCGGGCTCGCGGGGGTACACGGGAGCGGCGGCGCTCTGCGCGGAAGCAGCGTTGCGCGCTGGGGCAGGGTTGGTCTATCTGGCCGTGCCTGAGAGTCTTTTGCCCGCGATGGAGGCCAAGCTCACGGAAGTGATCAAGCTGGGGCTGCCCGACGTAGACGGCGCTCTCGCGTCTTCGGCGCTCCCCAAGATCTTCGAGATGCTCGAGGACAAAGATGTGCTGATCGTGGGGCCGGGGCTGGGGCGCCACCCGCACACTGTCAAGACAGTACGCCAGCTTGTCGCTCAAGCTGAGAAGCCAGTAGTCATAGACGCCGACGGGCTCAACGCCCTCGGCCCAGAGGCCGAGAAGATCCTCTCGCGGCGCTCTGCCCCCACGGTGCTCACGCCCCACCCCGGAGAGTTGTCGCGGCTGATCGCTCAGGGCGTAGACGAGATCGAATCTGACCGCGTGGGCATTGCCCGCAAGACAGCTAAACAGTTTCACAGCGTGCTGGTGCTCAAGGGTGTCCCCACGGTGACCGCGACCCCCGACGGCGAGATCTTTATAAATTCTACAGGGCATTCGGGCCTAGCCAGCGGCGGCACCGGCGACGTGCTGACGGGCTGTCTTGGAGGGTTGCTGGCTCAGGGGCTTGACAGCATGACAGCAAGCGTCTGTGCGGTCTATCTGCACGGGCGAGCGGCCGATCTCTTAAAGGGCGACGTGGGCGAGCGCGGCATGATCGCTTCTGATGTGCTGCGGGCCTTGCCCTGGGCCCTGCGGGAGTTCGAGTGAGCTTTCTGCTATACTGAAGATGCGCTATGACTCCCAAGCAGAAGGAGTTTTACGCGGACAAGGCCGTGGAC
>JAILZC010000178.1 GCA_023512665.1 Candidatus Bipolaricaulota bacterium
AGCTAGTCATGTGCAAACCGGTCGAACGGTGGAAGGTGGGGTGTGCGTTTTCGCTTTTGCGGACCAAGGCTCGCTATTGCGCGAGTTTTCTGATCCTATTGGAACTCACGGTGGTTGCTTATGCACAGGGAGGAGCCCCCAACGAGTTCTGCGCCGGGTGCCATCATATCGGGCTGTCCCCGACGCACGTCCAAGCTCCGCCTGATGCCAAGGCGAACTTCTGCTTCGGGTGCCACAAGTAACAAACAACAGATGGAGTGTGTGGGAGAGGGCCCTGGCCGTTCAAGCCAGGGACCTTCTGTTGCAACAGACAGAGAGGAGAAGATATGGAGACGGAAAACGCCCTGGTGCGGATGCACCAAGACCTGCAACGCGCCCTGCAAAAGCCCGCCGAGCGGCGCAGCTGGGCCATGGCCGTCGATACCCGCAAGTGCATCGGGTGCTACGGGTGCACCATCGCGTGCATCGCCGAGAACGTGCTGCCGCCGGGCGTTACATATCGCACGGTGCTCGACATCGAACTGGGCAAATACCCCAATGTCGTGAGAATTCTCAAGCCCATGAACTGTCAACAGTGCGACAACGCCCCATGTATTTCTGCAGCGAACGCCGTCGCGCCGGGGAGCTTGGAGAAGCGCCCCGATGGGGTCGTGGCCGTCAACTACGAGAGGCTACGAAAGAAGCCTTTGAGGCCGCCCGCGCTGCTTGCCCGTATAAGCGAGCCGTCTACTTTGACGACGGGCGCTTCTATACCGACGGCACGCCGGCCCGCCAGGCCTACGAGACTCGGCCGAGCTTCGAGTATGGCCGGCAGTGGGCGCGCCGCGATGGCCGCCCGCCCGTCAATTCCCTGCGCAAGTGCCACTTCTGCGTGCACAGGGTGGAGAACGGCGAGCTGCCCGCGTGCGTCACGACCTGCGTTGGCGAGGCGACATACTTCGGCGATCTGAGCGATTCAGAGAGCCTCATCGCGCACCTGCTCAAAGGGAATCGCGACAAAGTGATGCGGGTCTACGAGAGCAAGGGCACTCAGCCTCGCGTGTACTATCTGACTGATACGCCCGTGCTCTGCAAGTCCCAGCATCCGTAGGAGGTGGAGTCTATGACAGAGAATACAGCACCGCGCCTCACGCGACGGCGTTTCCTCAAGACGACGGCCCTGCTTGGGGGTTCAGCATTCTTGCTCAGTCGCTTAGGCTGGCCCTCGGAGCTCTTCGCCCGGCTGCGCCTCGCTGAGTATGAGCTGACCAAGCCCGAAAATATCCTCTACACGGTCTGTCAGCAGTGCAACACCCAATGTGGGCTCAAGGTCAAGCTCTATGATGGCCTTGCGGCCAAGCTTGAGGGCAACCCCTACAGCCCGTGGAACCTTCAGCCTAACGTATCGTATAGGACCTCGCCGATGGCCATAGCGACCCTCAATGGGTCGCTCTGCCCCAAGGGCCAAGCGGGCATTCAAACAGTTTACGATCCCTATAGGATCGTGAAGGTTCTCAAGCGCGCGGGCAAGCGCGGCGAGAACAGATGGGTCACGATCTCGTTCGAGCAAGCCATAGACGAGATCGTCAACGGCGGCGATCTCTTCGGAGAGGGGCACGTTCCGGGGCTCAAAGAATTATGGGCGCTGCGTGACCCCAAGGTCGCCAAGGAGATGGCCGACGACGTCAAAGCGATCTGGGCCAAGAAGACCCCTGAAGAGAAGAAAGCCGCTGTCGAAGCTTTCAAAGTGAAGTACGCCGAACACCTAGAGAAACTCATTGACCCTGATCACCCGGACTTGGGTCCCAAGAACAATCAATTGGTGTTCATGTGGGGGCGGCTGAAGGGCGGGCGCTCCGAGCTCATCAGGAGATTTACTACAGAGAGCTTCGGCTCGGTCAACGCCCACGGGCACACCACCGTCTGTCAGGGCTCTCTATACTTCGCCAGCAAAGCGATGAGTGAACAGTACCAGAAGGGAAGCTGGACCGGGGGCAAGAAGTTCTATTGGCAGGCCGATCAGAACAACTCTGAGTTTATTATCTTTGTGGGCGCGTCGCCGTTTGAGGGCAACTACGGGCCGACCAATCGCGCTCCGGGGCTGACGCGCGGGCTGGTGTCCGGGCGGCTGAAGTTCGCTGTGATAGACCCGCGCTTCAGCAAGACGGCTGCCAAAGCCTGGAAGTGGGTCCCCATCCAGCCCGGCACCGAAGCCGCGTTAGCCTTAGCGATGATCCGCTGGATCATCGAGAACAAGCGCTATAATGCAAAATATCTCAGCAACGCCAACAAGGCCGCGGCCGTCGCTGAGAAAGAACCCACGTGGACGAACGCCTGCTGGCTGGTGAAGATCAAGGACGGCCGCCCCGAAGCCTTCCTGAGAGCCAAAGAGCTCGGGCTTACCGAAGAAGATCGCTTCGTCGCACTCCAGGGCGACAAACCCGTGGCGTTCGATCCCTATGATACGGCCAACCCCGCCAAGGGCGATCTCTTCGTTGATACTACGATCCGAGGGATACGAGTCAAGAGCGGGCTCCAAATTCTGTGGGAGTCGGCGTCCTCTAAGACCCTCGAAGAGTGGAGCGCCATCTGCGACGTCCCCGTGCGGGATATCATCGAGTTGGCCCGAGAGTTCACCAGTCACGGCAAGAAGGCCGCTGTAGATATCCATCGCGGCGTCAGCCAGCACACCAACGGCTTCTATAACGTCCTCGCCTGGTTTGCGCTCAATCTCTTGATCGGCAACTACGACTGGAAGGGCGGCATGTCCCAGGCCTCAACGTTCGATCACACGGGGGGCAAGGAGGGCCAGCCGTTTAACTTCGCCAAGCTCAACCCCGGCAGGACTACTGCGTTTGGGATCAGCCTCATCCGCCACGAGATCAAATACGAGCAGACCACGCTCTTTGAAAAATATCCTGCCAAGCGCCCGTGGTACCCGCTCGCCAGCGATATCTATCAAGAGATCATCCCCTCGGCGGGGGATGCCTATCCCTATCCCATCAAGGCGCTGTTTCTCTACATGGGCTCGCCGGTCTACGCCCTGCCCGCCGGACATACGAACATCGAGGTTCTCGCGGACCCCAAGAAGATCCCGCTCATCGTCGCTTCAGATATTACCATCGGCGAGACTTCAATGTACGCCGACTATATCTTCCCCGATCTGAGCTATCTGGAGCGCTGGGAGTTTGCGGGGTCGCATCCCAGTATTACTCAGAAGGTGCAGCCGATCCGCCAGCCGGTCATCGCCCCTCTGACCGAGACTGTGAAAGTCTTCGGGCAAGAGATGCCGCTGTCGTTGGAGGCGCTGCTCTTGGGGATCGCGGAGAAGCTGGGGCTGCGGGGGTTTGGCCCAAACGGCTTTGGTGAAGGCCAACCCTTCACTCATCCCGATCAGTTCTATCTACGCATGGTGGCCAACGTCGCCGCCGGCGATAGGCCGGGCAACGAAGTCCCCGATGCCGACGACACCGAACTTGAGCTCTTCTTGAAGTCGCGCCGACACCTGCCCAAGACGGTCTTCGACCCAGAACGCTTCTCCC
>JAILZC010000179.1 GCA_023512665.1 Candidatus Bipolaricaulota bacterium
GGGGTCAAGACAACCTCACAGCCAAGCGCCCGCAGTGACTGGGCTTTCTCAGCCGAGCGCACCAGGCATCGCACATGATGGCCGTCGCGGAGCAACGCGGGCAGGAGATGCCGCCCGACAAACCCCGTCGCCCCCGTGAGAAAGATCTCAGCCATAGTGCTTTATTATACCCGCACTTGAATCCGATCACCCTGAAAGACTATAATGCTTCCTGGTGATCTCTCTATGGTGGACAAACATATTACTGAGCTCAAAGCGCGGATGGACAAGACCATCCAAGTCTTCGAGCACGAGCTGGTGAAATTGCGTACCGGTCGGGCGACCCCCGCGATGATCGAGGACGTCAAGGTGGACTACTACGGCACGCACACGCCGTTGAAACACTTAGCGCGGATCGCGGCCCCAGAGCCGGATTTGCTCGTCATTTACCCCTTCGACAAGACTCAAGTGCATGCCATAGAAAAGGCGATCCAAGCGGCCAATCTTGGGTTCAACCCCACGGTGGAGGGGGAACTCCTGCGCATTAAGATTCCCCGGCTTACTGAAGAGCGCCGGAAAGAACTTTCCAAAGTCATCCACGACAAGGCCGAGGAGTCCAAGGTCGCCCTGCGCAACATCCGCCGCGAGATCAAAGAACACTTGGATAAAGAGCAGAAAGACGGCAAGATCTCCGAGGACGACCACGACCGCATCATGAAAGAGATAGACAAAGTCACTCATTAATACACCGCCAAGATAGACCAGATGGCGCAAGCCAAGGAGAAGCAGCTCCTGAGCGTTTGACAGGGAGAACTTTACAGAGTAAAATGAACGAAACGGCGTCATACTCTCGAGAGAGGTTTTTCGTTTACTGTGGAGACGTCAAGCACAAGTGAAGAAGTCGTTGCACCTCTTGGTACAGGGCGTTCTGCCCTGGTCTCTCTCGCGCTCTCTTGTACCCATTCTCATTGGAGGAAGGACTGTCTATGGTAGACGTCTTGGAGCGCATTCGCGAGGCGGAAGCGCAAGCTGAGCAGATCAAAGCTGACGCGCGACGCCAGGCCGATGAGATCGTGGCCCAAGCCCGCCACGCCGCAAGCGCCTTGATAGAAGAGGCGAAACGCGCCGCTCGTGAAGAAGCGACGAAACTGATCGCTGCCGAGGAGGCCAAAGCGATCAAAGAGGCCGAGGAGATCCGGCGGCAGGGCGCGCAACAGGCCGCACAACTCCAGGAAGAAGCCCAAGCCAAACTCCCCTCCGCCGTGGAGCTGCTCTTCAAACACGTGGTGACGCGCCTATGAGCTTGGCTAAGATGCAGAAGATTCGGCTCGTGGGACACGACACCGAGCGAGAGCGTGTCCTGACCACGCTGCAGGAGCTGGGCGTGGTGCAGATCTCAGACCTCACCACCAAGAACGAGCAGTCCCTATCGGGCTTCCGCCCCAAGACACCCCCGACAAACGAGATCGAGTCCAAGCTCGCGGACTTGCGCTACGCGCTCGACTTCCTCGCGCGCTACGACACCGAGAAGAAGGGGTTTATTCAGGGATTTTTCAATCTCAAAGAGCTCATCCGCCCGGAGGAGATCGAGAGGATCGCGCGCGCGTATGACTATCGCGCGCTCTGCCAGCGCGTCCGTGACCTCGATCAAGAGAATATCGCCTTGCATGGGGAGCGTGTCCAGCTCGAGGCGCGCCGAGCAGAGCTCCTCCCCTGGCGCGATCTCCCCATCCCCGTAGAAAAGCTGCGCTCAACACAGACAACAGCCCTGATACTGGGCCGCCTACCTAAAGAGAATCTCGTCAACCTTCAGCGGGCGATCCAGAACCAGCTCGCCGATCTCGTCCTGTTCCAGAGGGCCGGCGAAGACGAAACCACAAGCTATTTCTATGCTTTTGTCCTCAAAGATTCGGAAGAAGCGTTTGAGAAGATGCTTGCCGAGCACGGCGGAGAGCGCCTGCCCGATCTCCCTCAAGAGGCCCACGGGCTTCCCAAAGAGATCCTTGAACAGATCGAGCGGCGCTTGAGCGAGCTAGACGCCCGCCATCAGCAGCTCTCACAACAAGCCACGGCGCTGCTGGCCGAGAAATCGAAGCTGCAAGCACTCTATGACTATCTGCATAACGAATATCTTAAGGCCCAAGCCCAGGCGCAGCTTCTGGGAAGTCCCCATACGTTCGTGCTGGAGGGCTGGGTGCGCCAGAGCGATTGGGAGCGCCTCCAGAGAGCCTTGCAGAATAACAGTGAAGCGGTCTATCTGGGGCGCATCGCGCCCGATCCCGATGAAGTCCCGCCGGTCGCCTTAGAGAATAAGAGACTCTTCCAGCCTGCGGAGTTCTTGATAAAACTCTTCGGGCTGCCCAATCAGAAAGAGCTCGATCCCACGCCGTTCGTGCTGCCGTTCTTTGCGATCTTCTTTGGGATCGCGCTCACCGACGCGGGGTATGGGCTGGCGCTCATCCTGATCTTTTCATATCTGAAGCGCCGGTATAGTCACAAGCGGGGCTTCCAGCCCTTCG
This sequence comes from Candidatus Bipolaricaulota bacterium, assembly GCA_023512665.1. GTDB lineage: Bacteria > Bipolaricaulota > Bipolaricaulia > RBG-16-55-9 > DRXL01 > JANXCC01. The sequence continues at coordinate 2,499 of JAILZC010000179.1, forward strand.
CCAATCTCATCATCTTGGGCGGGATTTCAGCCGTGATCGCTGGGGCGCTGACGGGAGGCTGGTTCGGGCCGGATCTAGCTCAAGCTTTCTCGGCCCTCAGAGCATTGGTGCTCTTCGATGTGAGCACCCCTGCGGGGTTGATCGCGTTCTTGCTCTTCTCGTTCGCCTTGGGCTTTCTCCAAGTGCTTCTAGGGAATCTGTTGGAGTTCTATGACAAGGCGCGATCTGGGCGCTTTTGGGAGGCCCTCTGGCATGAGGGGAGCTGGGTGGTGTTCATAGTGGGCCTGGGGATCGTGGCGGGCGTGAGCGTCCCAGCGATCATGCCCAAAGAACTCCATGCGCCAGGGTTGCCCGCTTCCTGGATGCCAGTGGGGATCTATCTCACTCTCACGGGGGCGTTCCTGGTGCTCTTCTTCAGCCGCGTCGAATTCCCCGAAAGGGTGAGCCGCCAACTGCCGTGGTTGCTGGCAGCAGCGGGCTTGGTCTTGTGGCTGGGCAGCTCATTGATAGTGTGGGGCCAGGTGCTGGTTGGCCTGGGCATTGGAGGAGCTCTGATGGTGACACCGCAGTCGGGGCTGAGCGTTGGGGCGCGGGTGCGCAGCGTCCTGGGGAGAGTTGGGGCCGGGCTCTTCCGGCTCTACGGGGCCACGGGGCTTTTGGGAGATGTCTTGTCGTATAGCCGGATCATGGCTTTAGGGATCTCTACGGGGCTGATCGCGGACTCTATGAATAAGCTCGCCCTGATGATGTTGGGCATCCCGTTCATCGGCGTGGTGCTCTGTGTCGCGCTCTTGATCGGGCTACAAATCTTCAGCCTTGTGATCAACTCGCTGTCGGCGTTCGTGCACGCCGCACGGTTGCACTATGTCGAGTTCTTCACAAAATTCTACGAATCGGGGGGCGAGGCTTTTAAGCCCTTCGCGCGAGAGTCGGTCTACTATGACGTCGAAGAATAAATCTCTACAAGGAGGTCTAAACGTATGCAAGGTGCTGTGGAGACGGCGAGTACGGTGTGGGGGA
>JAILZC010000180.1 GCA_023512665.1 Candidatus Bipolaricaulota bacterium
CGAGCGGTGTTCGTGATCGCGTTGTTGAGCCTGGTGCTGTGCGCGAGCTGGGGGTCTGTGGGACAGGCTCGCCTCATCGGGCTGGGCGGCGGAGCGGTGATTGATTGGACGGGAGCGTCGGGGCTGGGCTTCTGGCCGCTCGTGCGGCTCTCCGTGGGGTTGTTTTTCATAGGAGCCGATCTCGACCTCTGGCTTTCGCTCGCTTCGATTCAAGCGGTGCCGTCGGTGGCGATCCGCCTGCCGGTGTTCGCCTCTCTGGAGTTGTACGGAGCCGTGGCACCCGCGAGCTTTCAGCTCTCTCCCGTGACGCAGACGATCCCCCGCACGATGATCCGCCTGGGGGCCAACCTTGGGGGTGGGCTGATCTCGGTCTTTGGGGAGCTTGGGCTCTTTGCCCAATGGGAGATGCCCATCACCTGGCAGGGACCGCTGGTGGGGCTAGGCGTGCAGCTGGGGTTTTAATGGAGCCGGATGCTGAAGCATCCGGTTCCCCTACAGAGCCAGCATTATGAAAATATCGCAACAGCCACGGCGCATGTGATCGCCACAGCCCCGTACAGAATGAGCACGACGGTTCGCTCGCTCAGCCCGAACGCTAGGAGTCTATGATGCAGATGCCCACGATCGGCTTGCAAGATCGGCTTTCTCTCTCTGAGCCGACGCACGATGGCCCACGCTGTGTCAGCAATGGGCACACCCAATGAGAAGATCGAAACCAAGATCGGCACGTCGCGTGCGACGCTCAGATCAGCTTGCGTCGCTTGAATCGAAAGAATGGCGAGCCAATACCCCACAAAGTGCGTCCCCCCGTCGCCCAAGAAGACCTTCGCTGGCGCCCAGTTGAAGAGCAGAAAGCCCAACAATATCCCGACAAAGCTCACCGAGAGCGCCAGCACAGCACTGTTGCCCGACTGATGCGCGATGAGAGCCGTCGCGCCGAAGATGAGGGCTGCCCCACCGGTCGCTAGTCCGTCTATCCCATCCAAAAGATTGAAAGCATTGATCGCCCCGACGACCCAAAAGAGCGTGAACGGGATCGCCAGCCAGCCCAGAGCAATTTCAATCCCAAAGAGAGTGACCGACTGAACCGTCCACCCTGCGATGAGCACCGCGACCGCTGCGCAGAGCAACTGCCCCAAAAGTTTGGCTTTCGGGCTTAGGCCGAAGCGATCATCGAGCAGGCCAACCAAGAGCGCGACGAAGCTGCCTAAAGCGAGCCTCCACAGCTCGGCGACGTTAAGGAGAGCAAAAACCGCCGCAAGGGCTATGGCCCAGCCGCCGATGGCGACAGTGCGCCCGTGGGCTTTGTGCGAGTCATCGGGAGAATCGAGCAGTCCCAGTCGCGGGGCCACGAGCCGGCTGAGCGCGGTGAAGACAACGCTGCTGAGAAACCCGATGAAAAACTCTCTCACCACGGGGGCATTATAGCGAGCTGGCTCGTTGGTGCAACTCCCTGTAAAATCAACGAAAGAACGGAGTGAGATCTATGCCCACGATTGCACCCTACGGCTCGTGGAAGTCGCCGATTACCGCAGATCTGATCGCTCGCGGCGCGGTGCGCTTGATGCAGGTCGTCCTCGACGGGGAGGATATCTATTGGCTGGAATCGCGCCCCGCCGAAGGCGGCCGCTACGTCATCGTCAAGCGCAGCCCCGACGGCACAGTCAGCGACGTCACGCCGGCGCCGTTCTACGCCCGCACGACCGTGCACGAGTACGGCGGCGGCGATTTTGCCGTCTCCCAGGGTGTTGTCTATTTCTCGAACTTCAAAGATCAGAGGCTCTACGTGCAGAAACCCGGCGCGGCCCCCAAGCCCATCACCCCAGAGAGAGCGTTTCGCTACGCCGACGCCGTGATAGACTCCCCCAGAAAGCGTTTGATCTGCGTCCGAGAAGATCACACGATTGCGGGGCGTGAGCCTGTGAATACGATCGTGAGCGTCAGACTCGACGGCGATCCTGACGGCGGCACCGTGCTCGTCTCCGGCAATGATTTTTACGCTTCGCCCCGGCTCAGCCCTGACGGCTCGCGCTTAGCTTGGCTGACGTGGAATCATCCGAATATGCCTTGGGATGGCACCGAGCTGTGGGTCGCCGAGATCGCCCAAGACGGCTCGCTCAAGAACGCCCAAAAGATCGCGGGCGGCCCAGCAGAGTCTGTCTTCCAGCCCGAATGGTCCCCCGACGGGCACTCCGTGCTCTTCATCTCCGACCGAACGGGCTGGTGGAATCTCTACCGCTGGCGCGACGGCCACATAGAAGCCCTCACAGACTTAGAAGCTGAGTTCGGCCAGCCCCAGTGGGTCTTCGGCATGTCCACCTATGCGTTCGTCTCTGAGCGAGAGATCGTCTGCGCATACACGCAGCGGGGCATCTGGCAATTCGCTCGTCTTGACACTGTGACCAAGAGGCTTGAACCCATCGAGACCCCCTACACGGAGATCAGCTACGTGCGGGCGACTTCGGGCTCTGTGGTCTTTCGCGGCGGCTCGCCCACGGAGATGCTCTCGATCGTTCGGCTTGATCTCAAGACACAGCGATACGAAGTGCTGCGGCGCTCCAGCGATCTTGCTCTCGATGCGGGGTATATCTCGCCGGCGCAGCCCATCGAGTTCCCCACCGAGGGGGGCCGGACAGCCCATGCGTTCTTCTATCCCCCAAAGAACAAAGACTTTCAAGCTCCTCCAGGCGAAAAGCCCCCACTGTTAGTCTTCAGTCACGGCGGGCCCACCAGCGCCACGACGTCTACGCTCAAATTAGAGATTCAGTTCTGGACGAGCCGCGGCTTCGCCGTCGTTGATGTCAACTACGGGGGCAGCACCGGCTACGGGCGAGCATATCGTGAGCGACTGAGGGGCCAGTGGGGCGTCGTGGACGTGGATGACTGTGTCAACGCCGCGAAGTATTTAGCCCAGCAAGGGCTCGTAGACGGTGAGCGCGTGGCGATTCGCGGCGGCAGCGCCGGGGGCTACACGACGCTCTGCGCCTTGACTTTTCGAAAATTCTTCAAAGCCGGGGCGAGCTACTTCGGCGTGAGCGACCTCGAAGCCCTCGACAGAGACACCCATAAATTTGAGTCGCGCTACAATCGCAGCTTGATCGGGCCGTATCCCGAGGGGCGCGATCTGTATAGGGCGCGCTCGCCCATTCACTTTGCCGAGAGGATTTCGTGCCCGATGATCTTCTTTCAGGGGCTGGAAGACAGAGTCGTCCCGCCCAGCCAGTCCGAGATGATGGTCGAGGCGTTGCGTAAGAATAAGATCCCCGTCGCGTACATCGCGTTTGAGGGCGAGCAGCACGGCTTTCGTACAGCCGAAAATATAAAGAGATCGCTCGAGGCCGAGCTGTATTTTTACTCCAAAGTCTTCGGGTTTGCGATCGCCGACCCGGTCGAGCCGGTGCCAATTGAAAATCTCTAATGCCAGATCGCTTCAATGGCTGGAATATTCAAGTAACGCTGGCACGTGAGGCTATTAGGAACCCACCGGAACTAGAC
>JAILZC010000181.1 GCA_023512665.1 Candidatus Bipolaricaulota bacterium
CCGCAGCGCGTGGCCTCCTCGCGAACCGCCTCCTGAGCCTGCTTCTTGGTGCCGATGAACAGCACGATAAAGCCCCACATGATCAAAAAGTGCATTACGCCAGCGGAGGCGTCGTGGCGCACGATCGTTTTATTAGCAGAGATGCTGGCTATCGCCGCGCCGAGTTTCTCCCATAAGGGGCGCACGGTGAATGAGACTTTCTTGCCCATCAAGAGGCGGCGCACATGGCGATAGATGCCGTACGCAAAGATCGCGATAGCAACGAAAGCTATCAGATAGAAGACGATCTCCCCAAGGAAGGAGATGTTCCAGAAGACTTTGAGCGTGACCACGGTGTCACTCCTTTGTATGGTGTGCTCTTGAGCGAGAGTTTACCGTAGGTTTGCCGAGCGCGTCAAATAGTTTGACGATGATCTTCTGATTTGCAGATGGGAAGGCATATTGTGTGAGTTCTTGCGGCGCGACCCACGCCCACGCACTACACCCACGGCAGCGCGGCCGACCCCCAGCGTAATATCCCCAAAAGACATGCAGAGTGACTTTGAAGTGTGAGTAGCCGTGCTGCACCGTCATAAAGTGCTTCAAGTCGCGCACGCGCACGTTGACCTCTTCAAAGATCTCCCGACGCACGCAGTCCTCTAGTGATTCATGAGTTTGGCGCTTGCCGCCGGGGAACTCCCACAGCCCGCCTAAGAGCCCATCGTCGGGTCTCTTCGTGATCAAGATCTTCCCGTCTTTCCAGATAATGCCCACGGCGACATCGTAATGGGGCTTGGCGCGGGCCGGCGGGCGCACGGGAAGCTCGCTTTGAATGCCGAGCCGTCGCGCTTCGCAGAGCTTGGCGAGTGGGCAGACCAGACACCTTGGCTTATGCGCGATACAGATCGTCGCGCCCAGGTCCATGAGGGCTTGGTTGAAGAGCCCGGCCTGCCCTGGGGGCAGGAGTTTTCGCGCGAGCTCTTCGAGCTCTCTTTGAGTCTGTGCTTGACGAACGGCAAAGAGCCGAGACAAGACGCGTCGCACGTTGGCGTCCACGACGGGTTCATCTTGGCTGAAGGCGATGCTCAGTATGGCCCCGGCAGTGTAGCGCCCGATGCCCGGCAGCTTCAGAAGCTCTTCGCGGCTGTGCGGGATTTTCCCGCCGTAGTCGCGCAGCACGATCTGGGCTGTTCTGTGGAGATTGCGCGCGCGGGCATAATACCCCAGCCCCTCCCACGCCTTGAGAACGTCGTCCAGTGAAGCTTGGGCGAGCTCTCTCAGGGTCGGAAATCTTTCGAGAAATTTTGAGTAATACTGGCGCACACGCTCGACTTGGGTCTGCTGGAGCATCATCTCGGAGACCAAGATATGATACGGGTCTTGGGTCACGCGCCACGGCAGATCGCGCTGATAGCGGCTGTACCACGTGAGGAGAGCTTGGCTAACGAGATTAGACTCTTTAGGCTGTGGGGGCATTGAGGAGATCGCGCGGAGGTAAGCCCTCCTCTTCGCGGCAGAGCAGCTCCCAGAAGACCTTCATGCGATGGCGTGGCGTCTCCTTGAGCATCGCCGCGATTTTTTTGCGCAGCTTGGTCGTCAGATAGTAAACGGACTGTAAAGGGTCTCGCAGGGACGGCCAATGGAGATAGACATATTCTCTCCGCATGAGATCTTCTAGGCCTTCCAGTAGTTCAGCAGAAGGACGGCCCAGGCGCCGCTCCAGCCGCAGGACGCTCGCCGCGCCGTCATACCAGAGCGAGTGCAACAGCTCGGCTTCCAGTTGCAGCAGCTCGTCTTTGGGTAACCCGGTGATCGTCTCCATTGTGCGTTCACCTTACAGGGCTACTAGCACTATAGCGCGGAGGGAGGCCACTTGTCAAGGGGGGGGTTACCCAGCCTTCATCTGGCTGTATTTCTCTTGGAGAGCCTTGACGTCAATCTTCTGCAGCAAGACTTGGGCTGGGCCGAGCTTGGCTCCCGGCTCGACCTTGAGCACATCGTCGAACGTTGGCCGGGTGAGCCCCAGCATCGGATAGGCTTTCTGAGAGAACCCCGGCACAAACGGCTCCAAGAAGATCGTCACGGCCTTGACGAGCTGCAAGGCCGTCAGCAGCACTTCGGGTTTGTGGCCCTCCCAGGGTCTGTTTCTCTGGACGTACTCGTTGACCAGGACAGCTAAGTCTGCAACGCGCCGCAGCGCCCCGGCGAGCTGCCCCCCTTCGATAATGCTCTCGTAGTCTTCTTTGACAGCTTTGATCTGTTTGAAGATTTCGGGATAGACGTTTGCCTGGGGATAGACGCCCCCGTAGCTGCGATGGGCCAGCGAGACGATTCTATTTAAGAGATTGCTGATATTGTTGATGAGCACGCCGTTGACGGCATTATCTACGTCTTCCCAGCTGAATTCGATATCTTTGCGTTCGGGGCGGTTGTAGAGCAGATAGAAGCGCCAGTAGAGCGGGTCCATCAGTTCCAAAGCGTCGTCGCTGAAGAGCCCGATCTTCTGAGATTTGGAGAATCTCTGCTTGCCGATCCATTGGAGGTGCTCGGTCGCCGAGATCTGATCAGGCAGATGATACCCCTCGCCCGATGCCAAGAGCTGTCCGGGGAAGATCAGCGTATGGAAAGTGATATTGTCTTTCCCTTGGGTGTAGACTTGCTTGACGTCGTCGCCGAACCAGAACTCGCGCCAGCGGTCTTGCTCGCCGCGCTTCTCAAAATATTCTATGGTCGCTGAGACATACCCCAGCGCGGCTTCGGCCCAGACGTAGATGACTTTGCCCTCAGCCCCAGCGAAGGGCGCGGGAATCCCCCATGATAGATCTCTTGTGACCGCGCGGGGCTTGAGTCCGTCTTTCAGCAATCCATCAGTAAAATTCTTGACGTTCGGGGCCCAGTCCTGATGGGCGCTCACGTACTCGCGCAGCTTGGGTTCTAATTTTGGCAGATCGAGATACCAATTGCGCGTCTTGGCAAACGTGATATTGCTCTGCTTGCAGATCTGGCACTGAGGATTGATGAGCTGTTCTGCTTCTAAAAGTGCGCCGCACTGGGAGCACTGATCTCCATACGCCCGATCGTATTTGCAGCGTGGGCACGTCCCGACGATGAACGAGTCTGCCAAGAATTTTTTACAATTCTGACAGTACGCCCGTTCTTCATCTTTAGTGAAGACGTAGCCGTTGGCTTCCATCTTCTTATAGATCTCTTGGACGAATCTGTGATGGACCGGCGAGCGGGTGATCGTGTAGTTTTCTAAAAATATATCGAACTTATGGAGCGTCTCCACGATCTGCTGATGGACTTGCTCGACGAGCTGTTGCGGGGTGATGCTCCGTTGGAGGGCCTCGAACTCCATGCGGGTGCCGTGGGCGTCGGTGCCGCTGACGTGGACGACCTCGTGCCCTTTGAGTTTATAATATCGAGCGAAGACGTCCCCGGAGAGCAAACACCCGATAAGCGTGCCCAATTGGGCACCTTATTTGCAAAAGGCCAGGCACCATTCTCTTAAA
>JAILZC010000182.1 GCA_023512665.1 Candidatus Bipolaricaulota bacterium
GTATACGCCCCTCTGGTGGTGAACGTATGGGTCGGACTGGCTTCAGTGCTTATGGAGCCGTCGCCGAAGTCCCAATTATATTTTGCAGCCGTGCCCTGGACTTCCGCGATAAACGAGACTTCCAAGGGCGCTGGCCCTTCGGTGACGCTCGCCGAGATCGCCACCGACAGGGCAGCCGTCACCGTGACCTCGATCTGGGCCGTCTGCCTGGATTCGAGCTTGGGGCTTGTCTCTTTCGCTTGCGCTGCCGTCTTGACCGTCAGCTTGACAGTATAGGTCCCGCTGGCGCTATAGGCGTGTGAAGCCGTCTGGCCAGTGCCCGTCGCTCCGTCGCCGAAGTCCCACTCATAGACTATCTCTTTGGTCACTTCTTCGCCAGCATCGTCCTTGGCCGATCCGCTAAACTCAACAGACTGACCGACTGCGAACTGAGCGTCGCTCTGCGGGCTGTTGATAACCGCTGTGGGCGGCTTGACTCCCCCGCCACCACAGCCCGTCACCAGCGTCCCAACAAGAAAGAGCGTCCCGATAGCGAATAGACCAAGCTTCGTCGTTTTCACTCTGCGCCTCCTGTTTTTGTCTATTTATTAGTGTTTTCAAGGTTGAACTGCCAACAGAGCTCGATTCTCACCCTCCCCAATGGCACTATAACAAGTGCTGAAGCCAAGTCTCTTCGTCTGGCCAGCCTTCCTCTCCGATGAGCGGCAAGAAGCTGCAGGCGCACAGCTCCTCACGGCGGAGCCTCTTCCCCTCTTTGGTGAGGGCTACGAGCGTTTGGAGTTGCCGCCCCCCCACGGGGATGACCAACCGCCCGCTCTCCGCCAGCTGCTCCACCAGAGCCGCTGGCACCTCCGGCGCGGCCGCCGTGACGATGATCTTCTCAAACGGCGCCTCCTCCGGCCACCCCAGCGTCCCATCCCCCACGCGAAACCTGATGTTCGTATACCCCGCCAAGAGTCTTTGCGCCTTCTCGGACAGCTCGGCAAAACGCTCTATCGTATAGACATGCCGAGCCAACTCGGCCAAGATCGCCGTCTGATACCCCGACCCCGTGCCGATCTCCAGCACCCGATCGCTCTTCTCCAGCTGGAGGGCTTGCGTCATCAGGGCGACAATATACGGCTGGGAGATCGTCTGCCCGCGATCAATGGGCACAGGATGATCAGCGTAGGCATGATCCCAGAGGGAATTGGCGATGAACAGATGGCGTGGGATGCGACGCATGACCTCTAAGACTCTCGTATCGGTGATACCCTGAGCCTCCAGGCGTCGCACCATCTCCAGGCGATCTTTCTGCGGCGATCCACTCGACGGCACGTCCCGACCATCTCCAGCGAGACAGTTCGCCCGTGCTTGCCAGCACTCTCGAACTGAGTCATAATAATTGTACCCCTACTCCCCCTCCACGGCAACTTCAGCAGTCAGGCAACGGGATATGCAAGAGATGCTGCGTGGTCTTGGGCGGGAAGGGTTCCCCGCTGAGGGCGCGACGGATCACCTCGTCCTTGGAGACGGGGATATCGGGCCGCCGCGACCGCACCGAGACTACATCCGACTGATAGTCCACCAGCACGCAGGGGATCGTCTCAAACCCCAGCTCCCTATACGCCCGAAAGCGATGGTGCCCATCGAGGATCACATGAAATTTTCGATCAACCAAGATGGGATGGCGTAGCTTGCCCTCGCGCCGAATCTCTTCGCGAATCTGGTGGAGGCGCTCCGGCTCGATCTGCTCGTGTTCGCGCAAGAGCGCCAGCGCCACCTCGCGCATCTCTACAGAACCGTTGTCCATATTTTTGTAATCTTAAACAGAAGTGCGGTCCGACGCAAGCCCCGCCCGCACGTCCAGCTCGTTATGCGCAAGGACAATGCAGTGATCGGCGTGGAGCGACAGAGGGCCCAGGCTCAGCCGGGGCAGGCTCTCTAAGATCGCTTCTTCTTCGGGGAGAAATTCGAGATGGTCGCTCAAGACGAACGCCGCGTTTGGCTTCAGTTCAGCCTGACGCATGGGCGAGCCCCGCTCGTGCAGCCAATAGACCGTCAGCCCTTCGTCTGTCACTCGCTTCAGCACGTCAGGCAAAGAGCCGCAAGCGACAAAGATCCCCGGGGTGCTCTCGATCTCTCCGCCCGCGCGGAAGGCTTTGAGAGCTTTTTGAATGAGCGCTGCCGTCGAACGCTCGTCGGGGTTGAGATGCTTGAGCCAGCTGCCCTCCAGTCTCAAGACGATCTGATTCTGTAAGACCAAATAAACCGTAACGTCGCGGCGAATCCCGTGCGACAGACAGAACGCGGCCGTCACACAGCGACAGAGAATGTCTAATCTCCCGGCGCTGCCGGGCAAGTCATTGAGCGAGAAATTGGGCGTCAGCGGAACTTTATGGCCGAGCACGATAAACGCGCGCATCTTAGCCCTTCCAGTAGCTGCGCACGAACAGAACGATCACGGGAAAGAGCTCTAAGCGTCCGGCCCACATCAGAAAGATCAAAAAAATTTTAGACGTCTCAGGAAGCTGCGCATAGGTGCTCATCGGGCCGACGGGCCCAAAGCCCGGCCCGACATTCCCTAGCGTCGCCGCGACGGCGCTGGCCGCTTCAACAATTCCCATATTCAGTCCCGCCCGCGCCACGTCCCACAACAAAACTATACTGCCCAAGGCGAAGATCGTCACGTACAAAATAGCGAAGATTGCCACCGCTCGCACGATGGGCTCGCTGACGACGCGCCCACTCACCCGGATAGGCAAGACCGCCTGCGGATGGATGACGTTGCGCGTCTCCCGCACGATAAAGCGAAAGACGAGCCACGTCCGAATCACTTTAATCGAGCCCTCCGTGCTCCCCGCGCACCCCCCAAGGAACATCAAGACTAATAGGATCATCTTGGCTGAGGGATTCCAGCTCTCAAAGTCGGTACTGGCATACCCCGTCGTCGTCATAATGCTGACAGCCTGAAACGCGCTATGCCTGAGATTGTCCAACCCAATCCCTACGCTCATCAGAAGAGCAAGAGCTGCTCCCAGCAGGAGCGCCCCATAGAAGCGCGCCTCCGTATCGGCTAAGAGCGCGCGCGGCTGCCGACGCACGATAGCCCTATAGAGCAACGCAAAGTTCAGCCCACCAAGCATCATAAAGAGCACGGTGATCCACTGGGCTGCTGGCGAAAAGCTCGCAAACCCGCTGTCCCGCGTGGAGAACCCCCCGGTCGAGAGCGTAGTGAACGCGTGGGCGATCGCATCAAACAGACTCAGCCGTCCCACCAAGACCAGTAGGAGCACGTCCAGGGCAGTCAATCCCACGTAGATGCCCCACAGCAGTCGCGCCGTCTCGCGGATGCGTGGCGTGAGTCGCTCGAGCGTTGGCCCTGGGGCCTCAGCGTCCATCAGCTGCGAGCCGCCGACCCCTAGCTTGGGTAAGAGCGCCACAGCTAAGACAATAATGCCCATCCCCCCCAGCCATTGCGTGAACGCCCTCCACAACAGCAACGC
>JAILZC010000183.1 GCA_023512665.1 Candidatus Bipolaricaulota bacterium
CAAGTATAGGGAATTACCTAAAAAAGTCAAGTAATTGATCTAGCTTTCCAGAATCAACAACAAGCTAGAGAGATCCTGCGTCACATAATCCGGTTTAGGGTCAAGATTCTCTGAAGGCACCCCGCTGCGATTCACCCACACCATCATCATTCCCGCGCCCTTGGCCCCGACAATGTCATAGACCGGCGAGTCCCCAACATAGAGCGCCTCTTCTGGAGATACGCCCGCACGTTCTAGAGCATAGCGAAAAATCTTTTGGTCCGGCTTGGCTACCCCGATCTCCCCAGAGATCACGATGGGATCAAACTCGCGCTCCAGCTCGAAGAGTCTTAATTTATATCGCTGCAGGTCGCTTGGCCCGTTGCTGATTATCCCCAAGCGATAGCGCCCGCGCAATTCAGCAAGCACCTCCGGCACTTCTGGAAAGAGCTTCAGATGGCTCACCCACGTCAGATAGTACGCTTGACTCACGTGGGGCGCTAATGCTTTGTCATCTATGCCAAGCTTTTTTAAGATGCGATACGCCCCCTCGCGCAACAGCTCCGCCCCCGAGTTAGAGGAGTTCAGCCAGAGATCATGCATCTCGGCTCTGACTTCTTCGGAAGCTCGGTGCCATGCTTCTCCATCGAGCTGTGGGTACTTCTGCGCTGCGACGCGAAAGCTCGCCTCAACCGCCGGAGGCCGACAGCCCGACGTATCTAACAGCGTCTCATCGAGATCGAAGAAGATCGCTCTCAGTTTTTTCATCATAACCCCTCCCCCAGCCCCGCCTCTTACCTCACCCTGACCCTCTACGTTTACGGAGAGGGAACGGGAGAGGTGGAGGGGTGAGGGGGTTAGGTTCAATGTCGGAAATGCCTCACCCCCGTCAGCACCATCGTGATCTTGTGCTTGCGAGCCACCGCAAACGCTTCGTCATCACGTACCGAGCCGCCCGGCTGAATGATCGCCGCGATCCCATACTGCGCCGCAAGCTCTACCGTGTCTGGGAACGGGAAGAACCCATCGGAAGCGAGCACCGCGCCGCGGGCTTTCTCCCCGGCTTGCGCGAGGGCGATCCGCGCCGCGCCCACACGGTTCGTCTGTCCCGCCCCGATCCCCAGCGTTGCTTCATGCTTAGCGACGACAATGGCGTTGGACTTGACATGCTTGCAAACCGTAAAAGCGAAGATCAGATCGCGCCTCTCTGACTCCGAGAGCGCGACATCGTCGAGCACCTTCCAACTATTCTCTTGGGTGACGATGGCGTCTGCATCTTGGACGAGCAAGTCTCCAGAGAGAAAACGCAGACTCCCTGTGGGGAAGCGCAGCTCTCTATAGCGCAAGAGCCGACGGTCTTTCTTCTGCTGCAAGATGGGCAGCGCATCGGGCGCAAAATCGGGCGCGACGACGATTTCTAAGAAGATCTCATTGAGCTTCTCGGCGAGCTTTTTGTCTACGGCCTGATTGAGCGCGACAATCCCCCCAAACGCCGAGACGGGATCGCACTCAAGGGCTTGTTCATACGCTTCTAGAAGTGTTTTGCCCCGCGCGACCCCACAGGGATTGTTGTGCTTGATGATCACACATGCGGGAGGAGCCAATTCGCTCAGCAGCGCCAGCGCCGACTCCGTGTCTAGCCAATTGTTATAAGAGAGCTCTTTGCCCCAGAGCACTTCGATCTGCGAAGTCAGCCCTGGCGCAAGCGCGTTCTGATAGAGCGCCGCTCTCTGATGGGGGTTCTCGCCATAGCGTAGCTCTTGGACTTTCGTGTACGCTAAGAAGAGTCTCTCACCCTCACCCCCATCCCCTCTCCCCTCGGAGGGAGAGGGGAGAGAGGGGTGAGGGGTCAGAGCCCATCTCTGCCGCAACGTCTGATAGATCGCAATATCGAGCTCAGCGACTTTGGCAAACGCTTTCAGCGCCAAGCGTCGTCGCGTCACCTCCGAGACACCCACCTGCCGGAGCTCATCCAAAACTGTCTCATAATCTGACGGGTCGGTGAGCACGATGACGTGCTGAAAATTTTTCGCGGCCGCGCGCACCAGCGACGGCCCGCCAATGTCTATCTCCTCGATGAGCTGCGCTTCTGTGAGATTAGGCTTCTTCGCAGCTTCTATAAACGGATAGAAATTGACGCAGACCAAGTCTATCTTTGGGATGGCTTGGGCGGCAAGCTCGCTCTGGTGCTTTGGGTCATCTCTGAGGGCGAGAATCCCGCCAAATATTTTGGGGTGGAGCGTCTTGACGCGCCCGCTCAAAATTTCGGGAAACCCCGTCACAGACTCGATGGGCGTGACGGGAATCTTGCGCTCGCTCAAAAACTTGGCCGTGCCGCCGGTCGAGATGATCTCCCAGCCCAGCTCGGCAAGACCACGGGCAAAGCTGTCCAGATTCGCTTTATCACTGACGGAGAGGAGTGCTCTGGGTTTCATAGGGATCACGGTTTAGCTTACTGCACATCGGCGCACCTTGTCAAAGTGTGTACAATAGAGGGATGCGCGCATTTGATGTTGTCGGATTTGGAGCACTCAATCTCGATGAGCTTTACCGTGTCGAGCAACTGCTCGACGACGACGAAGGGGAAGTTTCGTTTGCCGGGGCTTATCCTGGAGGCTCAGCGGCAAACACTATCTATGCGTTGGCGCAGCTTGGGCTGCGTGTGGGCTTTCTCGGAGCTGTGGGCGATGACGACGCGGGAAGAGTTCTCTTGGAGAGCTGTCGGAGCGTCGGGGTAGACACATCAGGGATCGTCATCAAGCCCAAGGCGAAGACGGGGCGCACGCTGGGGTTTATAGATGCCCAAGGGCGACGCACGCTCTACATTGAGCCGGGGGCTAATAGCCTCTTACGGAAAGCCGACATAGATCTCAGCTACGTTGCCCGGACATGGTGTGTGCATCTGGCGTCATTTGTGGGACGAGAGCAGTGGGCTATTCAGTGTGAGCTGGTGCGCGCGCTCTCCCCAAAGACGTTGGTGAGCTTTGCGCCGGGGGCGCTCTTAGCTCGACGGGGCTTGCGCATGCTCTATCCCATCTTGAAGAGAACACAAGTGCTCTTTCTCAATCGAAGAGAGTTTGAGATATTGACGCATACAGACGATCTCTCCGTAGGAGCGCGCACGTTGCTCAAAGCTGGCGCACGGCTCATCGTGGTGACGTTAGGGGCTGAGGGCAGCTACGTGACCGATGGAAAGAGAGCGCATCGCATAGAGGCGCCGCGTGTGAAGAGAGTGGTAGACACGACCGGCGCGGGGGATGCGTTCGCTGCGGGCTTTCTCTATGGACTCTTTGAGGAGCGCGATATCCGCGAATGCGCAGAGCTAGGGGCGCAGTTAGCGCGAAGAGTAGTAAGTCAGATGGGCGGACGGCTCAATGCAGCGATCTCGCGGTTGAGGCAGTAGGCGGTGTGTTGTGAAAGAACAGACTAAGAAGTGGTTGGAGATGGCCGACTACGACCGAGAAACAGCACACGCCATGTTCCGATCTCGGCGATATGTCTAC
>JAILZC010000184.1 GCA_023512665.1 Candidatus Bipolaricaulota bacterium
ATATAGAGCAGCGGGCCGCGGGCGACGAGATGCTCCGTGGGAATACTTATAGAATTTCGGCCCCAGCGCAGTGTCACGCTCTCGTAGCTGACGGTCGTCTCGGCGCCCAGCAATCGGGCGAACTCGACCAACGGCACGAGCACGTGATCGCCTTCGGCTAAAACTCTATTCTTGACGACCAACGGCTGATTGTTGAGGAAGAATTGAGGGGCTTGCGCCGACGTGCCCTGCACGCCGGCGACAAGCACGAGCGCGAGACTAACTATGAATCGGGTCACCCGGCCGATGGCTCTTCCTCCACGTGGACGCGAATGCTCGCGGTAATATCTTTGTACAGGGAGATCTTGACGGCGTGCACGCCCAGGGTCTCGATGGGCGCGTCCAGCTCGACTTTATCTTTCGGGATTTCGATGTTCAGCTTCTGAAGGATCTGCTCGACGATCTCCTCGCGGCGCACCGAGCTATAGAGCTTGCCGTCGTGGGCCTTGCGGGAGAACGTGAGCGCGAACCCGTCGAGCTTGGCTTGGGCCGCGCGCGCCCACTCCTCGCGGGCCTTGAGCTCCAGCTCACGGCGCTCCCGGACTCTCTTGAACTGGTTGATATGATGGGGCGTGGGGAGCACGGCGAGCTTGCGCGGCAAGAGATAATTTCTCGCGTAGCCGTCGGCAACTTTAACGATGTCCCCCGGCTCGCCCAACTTCTCGACGCTTTGGGTCAGTAAGACTTCGATCATACGGGATTCCTCCTGGTGAGGTACACTTGGGATGAGCCCATTGTACCGACCAGGCCTACGATCCGCAAGAGGGCCCTTGAGCCCTCGGTGCGCTTTATAGTATAGTACACGGGGGTGGCTCGAAATGACCGATGTCCTGTCGGCTTTAGGAAAGCGTACCCTGGTCATGGGAATCTTGAATGTGACCCCAGACTCGTTCTCCGACGGTGGGCAGTTTTTCGCGCTGGAACGAGCTGTGGAGCACGCTCGTCGGCTCATTGCCGAAGGCGCAGATATTCTAGATATCGGGGGGGAGTCGAGCCGGCCTGGCGCGCAGCCCGTCCCCGAAGAAGAAGAACTGCGCCGGGTCGTGCCGGTCATCCGCGCGATCCGTCAAGAATCTGCCGTGCCCATCTCGATTGACACCTATAAAGCCACCGTTGCTGAGGCGGCTTTAGAAGCCGGGGCGGATATCGTGAACGACATCAGCGCGTTGCGCTTTGACCCGCGCATGGGTGAGATCATCGCGCGCGCTCGCGTCCCCGTGGTGCTGATGCACATGCAGGGCGAGCCCCGAACGATGCAGCAGAACCCGGTCTATACAGACGTCGTGCGCGAGGTCAAAGAATTTCTAGCAGAGCGCATCGCGTTCGCGCGAGCGCACGGCATCGAGAAGATTCTTGTTGATCCGGGGATCGGCTTTGGCAAGACGGTCGAGCACAATATTGAGATTTTGCGGAGGTTGGGCGAGCTGCGAGATCTGGGCTGCCCAATCTTGATTGGGACGTCGAGAAAGTCTTTTATCGGGCGGCTGGGGAGCACGACGCCTGAGCCATTGCCGATACACGAGCGCCTGGAGGGGACGATTGCGAGCACGGTGATCGCGGTGCTGAACGGGGCGCAGATCGTGCGGGTGCACGACGTCGCCCCGATGAAGCGAGCATTAGCGATCGTAGACGCGGTGCGCTATGATAGATAGGTCGGAGAAGTGAGGTATGAGAGCATGGCGCTCAATTTGAAGAAGCTGCGCGAGGTGCCGGGACGGATTTTTTCCATTCATGAAGTCTACCCGGCGTTGAGTGTTGCCCCGGAGCACTCGTTTGAGCTGCGGGGCAGGGTCTCTGTCTCTGGGCAGGCGGTGCATCGCGACCGCGCGGTCTTTCTGGACTTGCGCATCCAAGCGACGGCGGTACAGAAGTGCAGTCGCTGTCTGGCGGACGTGATCTCGCCGCTAGATTGGGAGGAGCGGTTGGAGTTTCAGCCCGAAGAGAGCGGCGGGCTGCTGGAGCAGGAGGCGTTCACGTATAGCTTAGAAGATACGGAGTTGAGCTTGCAGCCGTACATTGTCGGGCTGATCGGCGGCGTGCTCGAGCCCAAGCCGTTATGTCGGCCCGACTGCAAGGGGCTTTGCCCCGTCTGTGGGCAGGACCTCAATGTGGGGGAGTGCGCGTGCGGGGCGCGCCACGAGGGCGACCCGCGCCTGCGAGTCTTAAAAGAGCTTCTCAAATAGCGATGCGCGTTCTGGGGATAGACCCCGGCCTGGCGACGACAGGGTACGCGGTCCTAGAGTCTGAAGACCGTCGCTTGCGGGTGCTGGAAGCGGGCGTGATCCGCACCCCGGCAGATACGCCCCTGCCGCAACGGTTGCACACGCTCTACGAGGACACGCGGCGCTTGCTCACAGAATACAAGCCCGATGCGATAGCGATCGAAGAGCTCTTCTTCGCGCAGAACCGCACGACAGCGATGGCCGTCGCCCAAGCCCGTGGGGTGGTGCTGCTTGCGGCCCATAGCGTATCAGCGACAAAGAGTTACACGCCGTTGCAGGTCAAGCTGCGCATTGCCGGCTATGGCCGCGCGAAAAAGCCCCAAATGCAGAAGATGATGAAGCAGCTCTTGCGCCTGAAAGAGATTCCCAAGCCCGACGATGCCGCCGATGCGCTGGCGGTGGCGCTCTGCTATGTGTTAGAAGCTCATAGGAAGCGCTGAGTTGCTTTTTCTCGGAAAATCTGCTATAGTAAGACCAAGGATGATTTCTAGCGCGAGCCCATCTGTCATCTCTGCGATCCAGATAGGTCACGGCGAAACCTTCCTAATACAACCCCAAGGGGGTGACAGCAATGGGCTTCGAACGCAAGATGTACGACGTCAGCAGCATGAACCTCAAGTGCGCCCAGTGCAGTAAGGCGATCACTGAGCTGCCGTTCCAGCCAGACGGGAGCCGCCCGGTCTATTGCCAGGAGTGCAATCGCGGGCGCGCGCGCTCCGGCGGATTCCGCAGCGGCGGGTACAATCGCGGCGGCTACCGCGGTCGGTAAACACGAATCGAACGAAGACCGTGAGGGTCTCCCCCTCGCGGTCTTCCGCTCTCTTAGACAAAGGGGCAGCAATGCATCACCCTACCCCTGAAGACTCCTACGCTGTCGGCGAGGAGATCGCCAACAGCATCACCCACGGCATCGGCACCGCGTTGAGCGTGATCGGCGGCATCGCGCTGATCGTCTTCGCTGTGCTGTATGGGGACATCTGGCGCATCGTGAGCTTCAGCATCTACGGCGTCACTCTGATTGTTCTCTATCTGGCCTCGACGCTCTATCACAGCGTGCGCGACCCCCAGCTCAAACGAATCTTTAAGATTCTCGATCATGCGTGTATCTATCTGTTGATCGCTGGGACGTATACGCCCTTTCTGTTGGTGAGCTTGCGGGGGCCGTGGGGCTGGACGCTGCTGGGGGTCATCTGGGGCTTGGCCCTGGTGGGGATC
>JAILZC010000185.1 GCA_023512665.1 Candidatus Bipolaricaulota bacterium
GTTCTTGATCATGGCTTTATCGGGCACGGTGTCGCCCTCAAACTTCCCCAATGCGAGCGCCTCAAAGATGGTCTCTAGTTTGTTTGTCTTATTGTAGCCCTCGCCCTTGAGCACGATAAACTCCGTCTTCTCCACCCAGAGCTTGCGCACCGGATAATCTTCGGTCTTCTCTTTTTCTTTCTTGACCCGCAGCGTGAGCACATAAGTAGCATACTCTTTGTCGGCGATCTTGATCTTCTCTTCGGTGACTTTTTCATCAGCGTTGTAGCTTTCGCTGTACTTGAAGCCGCTCCCTAAGTCTTCAAACGAGAGATTGCTTCCGGCGAAACTCCCCTTGCGCTCCTGGGTGTTCACCAGTTGTTTGACGGCGCCCAGGGCGGGCAGGTAGAGCCAGAGATCGGCGTCTTTATTTTCGGGCTTGATGCTGAGAAAGAGCGTGCCGCGCACGTCGTCGGGCTTGACGAATGCCACTAAAAGCTTATCGGGCTCGCCCTTCTTGCGCCGCCAGAAGAAGCGAAACTCATTCGTGGCTGTCTTCTTGTCCTTCCCAATGATGTCGAACTTGACGTCGCTGATGAGTTCCCCTTGGGTGCCGCCCATGCCGCCCTTCTCTTCGACTTTTTGTAAGATCTGCGGCCCCGTGAGCGGCTGCTGCGCTACACTAACACTTGCCCCCATGAGGAGCGCCATGACGACCAGAGCGAACTTGGTAAGAGCTTTCATCGCAACCTCCTTATGAGAAATCGTGGCTTCCAAAGTAAGAGTATCGCTGGGATGACCGTGAAGGCACTTGTAGCGCTCACGACCATCGTCAGGGCGACGAGAGACCCAAATGTATTGAGCCCCTTGAACGTGGAAATCCACAAAACACCAAAGCCCAACGTCAGTGCTAGCGCATTGTAGCTGATCCCTGCGCCCGTGTGGGCGAGCGTATGCTCTAGGGCGCGCCGCGCATCTCTATCACGAGCGAACTCTTTGCGATATCGCTCGACAAAGTGAATCGCGTAGTCAATGCCGATCCCGATAGCGATCGAGCCGATCATCATCGTGCTCATATCGAGGGGTAAACCAAGATACGCCATCAGGCCGAACTCCGTCAAGATCGTCAACACCAAAGGCACAATGCAGAGCATCCCTGCGACCAGAGAGCCCATCAAGAGCGAGACGATGACCCAACTCGCGCTGACACTGGTGAGCAGGCTCCAAATCTGGCTGATTGCGATCTGTTGCATCAGGCGCGCGTAGATGGGCACCGTTCCCACTTGTTCGGCTCGGAGGAGCGAGCCGTCGCTGGCCAAGGCCACCGAAGCCGTTGCCGCTGGGGCAAAGTGCTCATCGAGATATTTTTGGATGGTGGCGACGAGCTGGGCCATCTGCGTACTGCTGACCCATTCCATGGAGACGAGCACCTCTCCGGCGGAGAAGTCCGTCAGGGCCATCTGCCCTAAGCTGCCCCCTTGGAACGTGAAGAGCAGCAGCAACTGCGAGATGAGCTTGCGGTCCTCGGGGATCACATAATAATTGGGATCGTCGGCGTGGAATTTTTGGTTGAGCTCGCGCACTAAGTTCGTGATTGACATGGTGCGGCGCACGGCGGGGAGCGTCTCGAGGAACTCTTGGAAAGCGAGAATCTTCTTAAGAACTTCGGGTTCTTTCAAGCCGTCGCGCACACCCAAATCAATCTCGATACCCGTTTGAAGACTCCCGCCAAAATGGCGCTCCAAGACGTCGAGGGCCTCAATGACGGGGTGGCCCTTGCCCAAGAAATCTTTCGCGGAGGTCTCGATCCTCAGTCGCGGGACGCCCACGGCCCAGCCGGCAGCCATAAGCCCAGCCCCGATGAGAATGACGACGGCCATGCGCTCGACAAAGCGCGCTAAACCCGACAGCCCGGCACGCCCTTGGAGCCAGCGCGCCAAGAGACTGCGATGCTCGCGCTGGGGTAGGGGCAAGAACGCCAAGATCGCCGGGATGAGCGTCAGGGCCAAGAGCGCCGCGTAGATCACGCCGATCCCCGTGTAGACCCCAAAATCCCTCTGGGGCCACAGCGTCGAGCTGAGCAGCGCGAAGAAGCCCGCCATGGTCGTCAAAGCCGCCATCGCCGTGGGCGAGAGCATCGCCACAACAGTCTCAGTGAGAACTTCGTTGCGGGGGCGCCCGTCTTTGTGAGCTTCTTCGTAGTATCTATTGAGGATGTGAATCCCATACGCTGTGCCCACGGCCATCAACACGATGGGCGCGACGAACGAGAAGGGCGTGAATGGGACGCCAAGCAAACCCATCGTGCCCATCTCCCAAATTGCGCTGAGCACAACTGTCAGTAACGGAAGAACCACCCCGCGAAGGTTGTTAAAGCTCACATAGAGCACAATTAATATAACACCGATCATCACGGGGAAGAGCACCATTAAGTCTTTGCGCATGCTCTCCGCAATAAACTGATTCAACCGGGGCATGCCCCCGACGTAGATGCGCTCTGGCCCTTGATACCGTTCGGCGATCTCTAAGACGCTGTTGACGACGCCCACGGTCTCTTCTTCGCCGGTCTTCAGACGGATGAGAATCCCGGCAGCCTTGCCGTTCTCAGAGACGACAACGCTGCGCAAGAGCCGATCCCCCAAGACGCGCTCTCGGTACGCCTCAAGCTCCTCTGGAGTCTGGGGAATCTCGGGCAGGGCTGTCGCTACGGTAATCGCGGTCTCGGTCCCGTAGATGACTTGAGAATTGGTCGGTCCGCGGACTTCGTCAACCTCGGGGATCTGCTCAAAGAGCTCTTCCATCTCCTTGAGCTTTCTGAGCGTTTCGGGCTTGAAGATCGTGTCATCGGTCTCGACAGCGACCATGAAGAGCTTCTGGTCGCCGTAGCGCTCTTCCGCGCGCTGGAGCGCAATCGTCGCGGGATCGTCTTGGGGAAGAAACGCTTCAAAGTCTTGTTCGAAGCGGATCTTCGGGATGGCGCTGGCAAAAAACGCTGTAATGATGAGAATAGCGCCGATCACCCACCAGGGACGCCCTACGATCGTTCGCGCAAAGAGCTTCTTCATTTCAGCCACCCGTGGCGCTCAAAGACACTGGCGAATATTCCCAGAGCGCCGTCGTCCATTACTGTCATAGCTTTGAAGAGACCGCCGGAGCCCTGCTCGACGCGCTGGCGGATGAGCTCCATCGCCGCGAGCAATTGGGGTCGCGTCTGCGGGCCGATGGGCTTGGTGATCATCCAGATTTGGGGCACCGAGCCGTCCTCGATCCCCCGCGGCACGATCACGATCAGCTCGTAGCGCTTCTCTGTGGTGTTGACCCCCAAGGGGTCGTCGTAGCTTGACTGAACAGAAACGACCTTCGCGTCGAAATTGAAGAGTCCGGACTCTTGAAGAGCCCTCGCGTAGATCTGGACCATCAAGGACGCCTGGAGCGTCTGCGTCTCATCTACGAGAAGCAGATCCACGCGCTCAG
>JAILZC010000186.1 GCA_023512665.1 Candidatus Bipolaricaulota bacterium
CACACAGCACAAAAGACCGTGTTGGTCGGGCCGTTCCGCTTGTATCCGAACGAGGCCACGAAATAAGGCTTAGCACGCGCCCGTTCCAACTGCCACAGCGCATACGCGCGTTCCTCCGCGCGAGCGCGCACGGCCTCCGGACGTTCCAGGGCCGCTCGCTCCAACTCGTCCGCTCGAACCGACACGGGCTCGAACGCCAGATCCTCGCGTAGCTCAAATCCGAGATCGAACGAGGCGGCGCCCATCGCTCGCAGCAGCGCGATCTTCGCAAAGTAGGTGTGCAGCATCACTGGGCCCACGTGCTCGCGTGCATGGCCGAGAATGAACTAGACGGTTCTGTGTTGGGGGTCTCATGGGACGGCACGGGCTACGGGCTCGACGGGACGATCTGGGGCGGCGAGTTCCTCCTGACGACGCGAGAGAATTTCAGAAGAGTTGCCCATCTGCGGACGTTTCGGCTCCCCGGAGGAGAGCAAGCGATCAGAGAGCCAAGACGATCTGCTCTTGGCGTGCTCTATGAGCTCTACGAAGATAAGCTCTTCGCTATGAAAGAGCTCGAACCAGTACGGGCTTTCTCCGAAAGAGAGCGTGAGATCTTGCGCACGATGCTCCAGAAGAACCTCAACAGCCCAATAACTTCAAGCGTCGGTCGGCTCTTCGACGCTGTCGCTTCTATAGTTGGGCTGAGACAGGTCAGTCGCTTTGAGGGCCAAGCCGCGATGGAAGTAGAGTTCGCCCTGCACGGGGTCGAGACAGATGAGAGCTATGAGTTTTCTCTCTCGGAAGAGACGCTCGACTGGGGGCCGATGCTTCGCGCGCTCATCAGCGACGTGCACGAGAGCGTTTCAGTTGCTAAGATAGCTGCGAAGTTTCATAATACTTTGGTGGAGATGATCGTCGCTGTGGCGCGGCGTGTGGGAGAAGAACGAGTTGTGTTGACCGGAGGCTGCTTTCAGAATAAATATCTGACGGAGCGGGCGATCGCCCGTCTGCGCGAGGAGGGCTTTCGCGTCTATTGGCACCAAAGGATTCCGCCCAACGACGGCGGGATCGCGCTGGGGCAGATCGTCGCTGCTCTCCCCTCCCCGCATCGGGGAGGGGCCGGGGGAGAGGTCTAATATGTGCCTTGCCGTTCCAGGAAAGATCATCAGCATCAACAAGAACGAAGACCCGATCTTGCGCACGGGGAAAGTGAGCTTCGGGGGCATCGTCAAAGAAGTCAACCTTGCGTATGTGCCTGAGGCCCAAGTCGGCGATTATGTGATCGTGCACGTGGGCTTTGCTATCAGTCAGCTCGACGAGGCCGAAGCGCAAAAAGTCTTTCAGTATCTTCGCGAGATGGGCGAACTTGAAGAGCTCAAGATCCCAAACCCCAATACACCAGATTCGCCGTAGGCAAAGCCAGGGACAACGTTGCCTACCTACTGCTCTTTTTCTAATTCTGCGATCTGTTCCTCAACGCCTTTGGCCTCAGCCTTGAGGGCTCCTAGATATTCTTTGAGCTCCGCGATCCGCTCTGCTTTCGTAGCAAAGCGTCGTCGGAAGCCCCCAGCCCCGTGGCCACCACAGCCGCACTCACACCCATGTCTGTGATGCGCTCCGTGTTCCTGACAGCACATGCTCTCACACTCCTTTTTCGCAATCTCAGTGACACTGATCTCTTTATCCATCTTCGATCTTTCATCCGTTGGGAACGGCATAGCCAGCTTCGTCAAGCATCTTCAGAAGTTGCGCGCGCCGCGCTTGATGCTCCTCACGGAAGAGCGGTCGGCACTGCTCAATCTTGACAGATTCATTGACGAGCTTGGTCGCAAACGCCATGCACGTCGGCTCGCCGCACTCCCGACAGTTGGTCTTGGGCAAAAGTTTATAGATATCTAATACTGACAGCTTGGCGCGGCTCTTGTAGCTGGGCTCGATCTCCCCCCGGCGCTCATACGTTCTGTTGATCAAATCTTTGAGGCGCTCCAGAACTCTTTCGGCTTCTTCTTTGTTTTCTAAGCGCGTGACGATCACCTTTGTGGGGTGGAGCGTGACCCCGCGCCCGCCCAGCTTAAAATTGAGCGTCTGGTGGGTTTGATCGTAGATCGTGCCCTTTAGCACAGCATTGAGATAGGGGAAGACGGAGCTGATGTCATCGCTCAACTCTGCGACAGCGGTGACGGTCTCGATCTCCCCAGGATGACACGGGGGGAAGAACGCCTCAATCTTGAGAAAACCCTTGAGCAGCATCGCGCATGCCATCCCTAGTGACCTGCAGAGCCGGACGAAGTCTCAGCAGCATCAGCAGAGTCATGATAATCGCTGAGCTGACGCACCAGATGCAAACGGCTCCAGATACGTCAGATAGATCGAGAAGAGCACGCCAAAGAGCTTCCCATAGGAGCTGCTCTGCACGATGTTGCAGTCCCCCACGGGGTCACAGAAGGTTGCTACAGCTTGAGTCTCCACGTATGCCAAATACCCCGCTATAGCCATGCCGAGCCCGGATAACACTATTAAGAGACCATCGCGCCATCGTGAGGACGAACCTATAAGTGTTGCTAAGAACGACGCGCCCAGGCTCGATCCGCCCAGCGCCGTCCGCACCCACTCTTCGGGCAGAAGCCTCCCGATGACGCCAACAACAAAGACTCCCGCTAATAATAACGGGAAGATCAATCGAACAAACCACCAGGTCTCGCCCATCCATCGCTTGAGCTCTTCTTTGGGCTTGGCCCAGAACGCATAGCTAAAGACGATCACCGTCGCGATCGCCCAGACGAGCACCTTGGCCCAGTAGGGCCCCTTCTGCACCAAATAATTGGGCGCCAAGAGCGAGATCACCAATAAGACCAAGAGAGTGACATCAGCGCGTCCCATCAGGCGTGTCGGCGCTGTCGCATGTCCGGGGTTGCTGGGCGCAGCAACGGGCTGCACGCGCGCCTGCTCTTCCCGGCGAAAGACCACCGTCATCACCCAGCCTACAACGAACGCCATCAAGAGTGCGGCGACGATGCGCGTGAGCACCATCGCGCCCCCCAAGATCGCCCCGGTGTAGGTGAGCGCCAAGATATTTGCCGCTGGGGCAACCCAGAGAATTATAAATGCCGCGCCGATAGCTGCCCCGGCATAGTACAATCCGCTGCTGACAGGGATCACGGTGCACGAGCAGGCCGCCACGAAGAAGCTTCCGCCGGCAGCGAGCGCAAACGCTTTGAGCTTCTGCGCCGTCGCGCCCAAATAATAGATGATCGTCTCCTTGGAGACGAACGTGACCATCGCACCGGCGAGCAGGAACGCCGGGATAAGACACGTCACGACGTGCAGCGCGATATAGTCTTGCAGGGCGATCAACCCTGCCCGGATGAGTTCCCAGAGCATAGTGTTCAAATCCTCCGATTACACTATACTCTTCTGAACAGAAAAAAGCAATGATCGGCGACAGGGGGCGCGATCTGAGTCAGCGCGTT
>JAILZC010000019.1 GCA_023512665.1 Candidatus Bipolaricaulota bacterium
GCGCCGTTGCGCACATGCATCAGGCCCCTCGGCGCGGGCTGCCCCGTCGGCTCAAGATAGAAGAACTCGTTGGCGCCGGTCTTGATGCCGAAGCGCACCTCGGCGATGTCGCCCAGGCGCACCAGTTTCCCCTTGCCCTTCTCCAAAATGGTGAAGAAGATGTCGGGGGCGCGCAGGTATTTGCCGCCCCACTTGTTGCCGATGTAACGGGCGGTTTTGATGAGGATGCCGCGCGTGTTGCGCGTAGGGACAGGCCCCTGTGCCTGCCCAGGGCGACCACGGGGGGTCGCCCCTACATCGTCGGCATCGGTTTCCAGGCCTTCCTCCAGCAGTTCACGCTGCGGGCGGGCGGTAGCGCGGTAGGCTTCGGTGCTTCGGCGCTCGGTCACAGCTTCAATCTCTTTGAACACCTCGGCGCGGGCGATCTCTTCAAAGGGCCTTTTGAGCATCACAAAGCGGGCCGTTCTGTCCAATCCGTGCTCGCGGCGGTCATCGGGCGGCGCCAGGAGCACGATCACCGTGTTCACATCGGCTTGCGCAAAGGAGCGCTTGACCTCGTTATCCAGCACGAGCTTGACGTGGCTATGCTTGAGCAGGAACTCTTGCAAATCAGCCCCGTAGCCCACATCGAGCCAGGAGTTGGAGGTGATAAAACAGAATGAGCCTCGCTCGTTGAGCAGCGACAACCCGTGCAGATAGAAATAGATATAGAGATCACTCTTGCCATCAGGCTTGCGGCTCTTGAAGAAGCGCGGCCAGAGCTCGCAAACCGAGTGTTGCAGCTTCGCTTTGTGCTCAGCTTTCTTCTTGCGCCACTGCTCGGGGCTGAAGTCCTCTTCGCGCAACAGCGGCGGGGCGATCTTCTCCTGGCGCACATAAGGCGGATTGCCCAGCACGATGTCAAAGCCCCCTTTGTCGCCCTCGAAGATCTCCACGAACGCTATATCCCAGATGAACGGCACATCGTGGGCGTTCTGTAAGGTGGCCAAGGCTTGATGCAGCCGATCGAGCTGCCCCTGAAGCTCATCACGCTGTGCTCTCCACTCGTGCACGCGCAGCTCCAAGTGCCGGTCTTCTATCTCTATGCCTTCCAGGGCTTGGAGTTGGGAAGGGTGCTCGATGCGCCGGTTGAGAATGACGATCTCGTTGTGCAGGGTGTGGGCTTTCGTTTCGAGAATTTCACGGAAGAGCTGCAATTCCGCGAGCTTGAGTTCTTGTTCAGAGCGATATTGGGAGGGGTCATCTGGGTCGGCCCGATAGAACTTGAGCTTTTCGGCCTTGAGACGAGTGAGCTTGCCCTTGAGCGCACTGGGGATGTCCAGATGCTTACGATGGAGCGCGAAGCTGATCCCGCCCAGCTCTTGCACGAGGCTATCGCCGGGGCGGACTTTGAAGGAGAGATTGGGCAAGAGCGGACGGAACTTCAGCTCGGCGGGCTTCAAGTCCGTCTCGACCACGAGCTGGAGCCACAGACGCAACTCCGCCACATGCACAGCCCACTCCATGACGTCCACCCCATAGAGCTGCTCCCCGATGATGCGCCGGCGGCGCTCATAGGGCGTCTCCTCAACGCCCAACTGCGCATTGGCTCTCGCTTGCAGATCGTCGAGCACCAGGAGCATCCCCACGAGGAACGAGCCAGACCCGCACGCCGGATCGCACACCGTGCACGAGCGCAGGAGCGCGTTGAGCTTAGGCCAAAGATTCTGGTGACTCAGGGCTTCGTCGGCTCGCCTCTTCTCTTCGGGATCATAGGCGAAGACCGCGTCGTAGAGCAAGGGCTCCTCTCCAAGGTGATTTGCTAGCCAGTCCACCAGGCTCAAGCGACACATGAGGTCAATCTCGGCGCGAGGGGTGTAGAAGATCCCCGCGCGGCCACGACGATCCTCCTCCTCCAGCCCCTCAAATGTGATGTTCACGAGGCTCTCGTAGACCTTCCCGATCATCTCCGGGTCCACGGCGACCTCTTGATCCAAGGGCGTATTCTCGGAGATCGTGAAGTTATAGCGTTCGAAGAAGCCCGGGGTTGTCCCCTCGAACTGATCGAAGAGCATCTCGAAGATGCTGTCGGGGAGTTCTATCGAATATTTTTCATCGAGCTCGTTACGGGTGAAGAGACCGCCGTTCAGATAGGGAGCCAGGAGCAGGGCGTCGTTCAGTGCTTGAGGCAGATACGGCTTGGGAGAGAATCTGTTATTGAACGCCTCGAAGAAGAGCACGCTGAGCCAGCGTTTGAAGAACGAATCTTTTGCGCCGGAGGCGCGATAGGCCTCCCAGAAGCCCCTGATGAACCGACGATCATTCCCCAGCCAGTACCGGCCATCGGGGGTCGTCTTGCGCTGGATGAAGTAGAGGAACATCAAGCGATTGAGCACCTGCAGCGCGTAATCGTGCGCCCAGACTTTATCGTTCGTCTGTTGATAGAGCTGGTGTTGCAGCGTAGCGAAGACCCTTTCGTAATCCCGGAAGAACGCCTCGGTGACGGCTTGGACGTCAAAGGCCGCACGCCATTGCGTGAGCCACGCTTCCGTGGTGCTGGGATCGTCGGGGAAGCGCAAATTCCCCAGATTATATTTGCACAGCGTGTGGAGAGCGGTCTCGCCGCGCTCCCAGCCGAAGGTCGTCAACACTGCTCGGGAGGCCTTCTCTCCCCGGAAGTACGCAAGTGTGAAGCGATCATAATCGCGCGTGGTGCAGATGAAGAGCAAATTTTCATGATGCCAGCTTGGCAGGGACGACGCCTGACGACGGTTGGGCACCAGGCCGCGCAGGGTTTGCCGCAGCGTCGTGATAGAGATGCGCGGCTGGTCGAAGATGACAAAAAAAATCCCCCACGGCTGCTGTTCGTGCAATGGGCGGAGCTGGTAGACCCTCCCGTCTTTGAGGCGCTGAGCGGCGGACTCGCTGACACGAAGTTCCCTGGCCGACCACTCGAACGTGAGCTCCTCTAAGCTCCAATCAGCAGGGAGCGGCCACGCGAGCTCATCGCGCAGCAGCGCCAGTAGAGAATCTCGATCGCGCACGGAACGCACGGCCACTTCCAAGCTCATGACGTTCCCTCCTAGAACTTCAAGATTACAGGGGAGTGCTCATTGATGACATCGGGCGAGATGACCAAGGCAGGGCGCTCACCTGCTTGCTCGGAGCCCACAATGGGGCTGAGCTGCAAGCGCACGATGTCACCGCGTCGGAGAGATCTCGTCAAGGGCACGGTCTATCTCCTCATCCAGTGGCCGAAGCTCTCCTTCGATCTCTAGCATCACTTTGGCCATCTCGTGGCAACCCTCAATCACTTGAGCCCGTAGTTGCCGGCGCTCCTCGAGCCACCGACTCAACAGCTCAGCGATGACCGCGCTGCGACGACCTGGCTCCACTTCCTTCTCGAAGCTCTCCAGCAGGTCAGGTGGCAGGACGTACGTGCGCTTTCTAGAACCCATCCTCAGACCTCCTTTTGCCAGACTCCTCGCCATATTACCATACAAAAGATTTGGCCAATCTGTCAACAGACCTCCATCCAACAGACGAGCGTGGGCTTCACACCCATCGGGGCTTGCAGAGCCCTTAAGTATCGAGCCACCGGGCCGCGCTCGATCTCCTCCCGCCACCTCTTCAGATCTTGAGCAGAAGCCCGCATGACGCGGAGCGTATCAGGCCGGGAACGGATGGCCTGAGCGATCTCTGTGAGACGATCAGATTCCCAGATCTCGCCCGTTTCAGCCACACGGAAGTACCAGCGAATCTCTCCCAACTCTCGCTCCCCTTGAGGGGCCGTGGGCCGCTCATCTGGGAAGCGATAGCAACAAAACAGCCCGCGGATGCCCCCGGCTCGCTTGCCGCTGAAGATGCGCTTGGGATACGATGGAAGCCTCTCCAAGAGCCCAGGATGCTCCCGCTTCAGGCGCTCCAATTCCAGATGGAGCTCTTCTTCAATGCTGCGTTGCCCTTCATATTTTTCGTTAAAGAGCCTGAGGGCTTCAAAGTCGTCCTCCGGCGTGAGCACGGGAGCTTCGATTCCTAGTGTCTTGCTGATGCGCACGAGCTTCCCCGTCACCCGCCGATAGAGCCCCAGCAGCCCTTCTAGTTCGTTTGGGGGCAAGAAATTGTAGATGTGCACTGTCACCGGCTGGGGGCGCCCAAGGCGCCTTTCGATCTGAGGGTTCAGTCGGCGATCTACTCGCCCGATGCGTTGCATCAGCCGCACCGGGTTCCAATGCAGATCATAGTTCACGATGAGACGGGCATCTTGGAGGTTCAGCCCCTCCGAGAGCACATCGGTGCTGATCAGGATGCGAATCTGATCTTTCGTAAACTTCGGGAGTTCATCGTCCGTGCAGTTATAGTGGGGTGCGAAGCGTTTGATCACGTGTTCCCGGTTGATTTTGCGTGTGCTGTCCAGCTCTTCTACCTGAGTGAACCCGTGGGCTTGGAGTTGCTTCCATACGTAGCGTGCGGTGTCGCGGAACTCCGTGAAGATCACGACCCTCTCGCGCTGCAGTAAGGGATCGTGCTGTAAGACATAGAAGAGCTGTTGGAGTTTGTCATCGGTCTCCGGTGAGAGGTGCTGATGGACTTTGTCGAGCAGGCCGATCAAGAGCGTCATATCAGCTTCGATGGCTGCAAGCAGGGCATCAAGATTGTATTCAGCAGGAGACTGATCCAACTCTGCGACTGCTACATCCTCGAACTCGTTACCCTCTTCTGCTTCGCTTTCGGGTTCATCTTCGGCTTGGCGCTCATAGAGGTGCTGTTGGATCGTTTCCCAGGCGTGGACATGCTGGGTACGCCAAGAGCGCCAGCGTTCGGGAGCGTATTTTTCTACAAAGGCCGCCATCTTCCTCAGCAGATCCTCGAGGCTAGCCTCGAAGGCTTTATACGAACTCTCTAAGCGTTTGAGCAGCAGCGTGCGGATCAGTCCGATGACCTGCCGATCTCGGTTGAGTAGTTTTTCATCGGGCTTGCCCTTACGGAAGCGCTCAGGATTATAGATTGCTAGAGTGAGCAAGGGATCATCTCGATCGAAGGCCGTGCGCAGCTCATCATATAAGCCGGCGTAGACACTCTTCAGGGAGTAGGGGATCACCTTGGGCCTCTCGCGCTCAGGGAAAACGGGGGCTTCGCTGTTGCGCTGTTCGGTCTCTTTGACATACGCTCGGCTGCGCTGGATGACGAGGGCTTTGAGCAACTGATCCGTGCGGAGCAAATCAGCGTCTTGAACGGCGCTGACTACATCTGCGCTGCTATCGGCTTGGAGGAGGGCTTCAAGGCGATTCTCGGCTTCACTGAAGTGGCGACTGAGATTTTGGATGCCCAGGGCAGCGAAATAATTCTGGCGGTCGCGAGCGATATAATTGATCAGATGATAGAGATCGCGCAAGGAGTTATTAATGGGCGTTGCCGTCAAGAAATAGAGGCGTTTCCCAGCACCACCATCGCAGAGTACGCGGAGCGCCTGGCTGCGGTTGGCCGAGGGCGTGCGGAAGTGATGGGCTTCATCTACAAGCATGACGTTATAAAAGTCTCTGTAGTATTCGAGGATGTCAGGAGCGATAGTCCCTTCACGCCCGAAGTCCGTGTGGCTGTGGATCTTTAAGTTCTCAGCGCACGCCACCCGATAGTGAGGATGCAGATATTGTCGGATGGTGCTCTCCCAGACGCTTGCACGAGCGGACTTAGGCACGATGAGCAAGACGCGATCTCTTTGGCGCAGGTGATATTCCAGAAGCATCAGCCCGATAAATGTCTTGCCCAAGCCGACGCCATCGCAGATCAGCGCGCCGCCCCAGCGTTCAGCGATAGCCAGTGCCGCTCGATAACCGTCCTGCTGATACTTGCTTAAGATTGGGTAGACGACGGATTCGCGCTCTTCCCACTCCGTGACGGGTTTCTCTCGGCCTAGGAAATACTCATAGAGCGCCTTGGCCCAGACCTCAAATGGCGTGAAGAGCTGCAAGTGGCGTTCGATAACCTTGAGCACCTCTGCGTTCGCTTCATGGGAGTGCTGCCAAACCTGCTCAAACCAGTCTTGCAGGGCTTTCAGTTGGTGCTGCTCGCTGCTCAATAAATTAAGCTCGATGTTTGAGGTGAGCCCTGCTTTTGTGAAGTTGCTCGAACCAACAAGGCCGAAGTTGACCAACTGCGGCGGGCGCGTGTGCATGAGATAACACTTGGCATGGAACTTCGAGCGATCATAGACTCGCACTTTTATCCGTCCTTGCCGGAGCGCTTCGCGAACGGCCTCAAGCCCCGTGAGGGTGTCATCGCCGATCTTGTGAGCTTCTATACTCTCATCGGTCTTTTGGGCGAGAGCTTCCAGCAGCGTCTTGCGCGTTTGTGCGGAGGTCTCACCACCCATCAAGATACGAATGCGCTCGATCTGCCGCCATGCCTCACCTAAAGCTAACAACGCGCTGACCTCGAAATACCCCGTGGCAACATCGAGACGCAACGTCTCAGGCAGGACCTGGGAGAGCACAGTCAGCACCGTTCGGCTCTCGGTGTTGTCTACGACTGTGGGCAGCTTTTCTGGCATGGAGTTCACCTTTATAAAACTACTCAAAACCCACCGCCCACGTCAAAATAGACCGTCGGGCTGGCCTGCCCCGTCCCTTGCGCTATCCCCACTCTGAGCTCCACCGGCGCCCTGTAGCCCAGCACGATTCTTAGTCGCAGCTCGCCCCCGTAACTGAAGAGCGTCTCTCCCGACGCGAGCGATCTTTCAAAGATATACGCCCCGTCCGTGAAGAGCAGCCCGTCAAGGCGATCAAAGAAGATAGACCATAACCCGATACCCTTCCCAAGGTGCAGCACGGGGAACGAGAACTCCCAGCTCGTGTAGGCGATCTGCGAAGCCTTGCGGAACTCATGAGGAAAGCCGCGCAAGGGCCACGCTCCCCCCGGCCCCCCCGCGCTCAACAGCTTGATGTCATCGCGCGCCAGCACCGTCAGCCGACTCAAACGATTCGTAAACCCCAACGGCAACTGGAAGCTCTCGCGTTGCACAATCTGAAAGAGCATCTTCCATGAGCGATCATGCCATGCGAATTCAACCGAAAGTCTCAAATCCCGCCCGATCCGTAACAGATCGCTGCCGCCCTCGAGCGACTCGCGATAGCGCACGAGCAACGACGGCGTGAGTTGATTCTCTTGACGTAGCTGCGTTCCTAGGGCGAGCGTCTGGGTTCGACCCATCACGCGCGAGAGGGTCAATTCCAGTTCAGCCCGCGCGACGCTCCCAGACTCGGCGCTACGCTCAAGGTGCGCTAAGAATTTCGGGCCCAGCGAGTTGACCGTCTCCGCAAACCACGCGAGCCAGGGCGTTCTCGCCTTCAGAGCAAATTCTATTGAGTAATCGAACGCGAGCACCGGCTGTTGGCTCTTCAGATCGAGCCCGGCGTACAGCGTATAGTTCTGATGCCCCAGGGGATCGAATCCCATCACAAAGAGAGCTGGCTGCAACGGATTGGGGATGGGCACCCACAGGCGAGGCGCTAAGAATTCTTGGGCGCGATAGGGCTGCGCCGCTAGGTCCGCGCGGCGCCAGCCGAGCCATTCTGAAATATTCTCGCGCTCAAACTCCACGGGCTTCCACCTTTGGGGATCGTATTCCATCACGTGGAGTTCATAGCCCTTGGTGCTGTAGCTGATAAACGCGATCTTCGTCCCGTCGGGCGAGACCGCCGGGGCGAACGCCCCTGTGAGCACGTTCGTGACTTTGAAGAATTGCCCATCGGAGAGCCGATACGCGTAGAGATTATAGACGCCGTCGCGCTCCGAGCTGAATAGAACGAAGTTCCCGTCTGGGGAC
This sequence comes from Candidatus Bipolaricaulota bacterium, assembly GCA_023512665.1. Taxonomy (GTDB): domain Bacteria; phylum Bipolaricaulota; class Bipolaricaulia; order RBG-16-55-9; family DRXL01; genus JANXCC01. Next base: position 7,805 of record JAILZC010000019.1, read on the forward strand.
CATTCGGGGTCGAAGTCTCCGGCTTTGTCTTGGGTGAGGGACCTCTCCCCTAGCCCCTTCCCTTCAGGGAAGGGGTTGGGGGATAGGTCATGGGGGAGGTCAAGCACATACAGATCTTGGTAGCCGCCCATCTTCCAGAGCGTCAGCGCGATCTGCTTCCCATCGGGCGAGATCGCAAACGAGTCTATGAGAGTCCCGTCGGGGAACTCGTAGAGCGGCACGATGCGCTTGCCCTCGAGCTCATAGAGAGCGAGAATCGGGGCTTGGCCGTTGGGGCGCTGCTGCGCAAAGAGAATCTTTGTGCCGTCGGGGAAGAAGACCGGATGATACGCGCGGGCGCGCTCCGTCAGCCGGCGCTCCTCTTTCTTCTCCAAGTCCCATAGATAGAGATCAGCATAGACGTAGCGATTGTCGAAGATCTCGTGTCTGGTGTAGAGCACGAATTTGCCGTCGGGAGAGACCTGAGGCGCCGGGGCGAAGAACGGCGGCCTGAAAAAGCCAAGCTCGAAGGGCATAGCAAAAACAGCGTGATCCTCCCTGCCGTCGGGGGTGATGCGTCGGATCGAAGCTTCGCGCACCGGGTCTTTGTGATAGTAATAGATGAATTTCCCGTCGGGCGACCAGGCAGGGTCGTTGTTCCAATACTGTAAGCGACTGATGTTGCGCGAGGGCGTGACGCCTTCGCTCTTGATCTTCTCAATATGGGGCTCAAAGAGCCCTTTGAGCCATTCGCGCCATGCCCTCTCTAGCTCTGACGCTGAGACGCCTAGAGCTTTCTTAAAGACGCTATCAAAATCGTTGATCGCGCCAAAAGTGACGATGGGCAGCAGCGAGTCGGCGTTGAGTTCGTCTATGAGAGCGAGTTTGTCGTCCCCATATTTTTCAGCGATGAAGCGGGCGAACCACGCGCCCCAGTCGTGGGTGAGCATGTAGCCCGAGGGCCAGTGCGGGGGATCGTAGCCGTAGCCCACGCCCATCTGATCTAAGGGCGTAAAGCGCCTCTCCAGCACCTCGGCGCGAAGGTACATGGCGTCGCGAGCAGAATTCGAACGTGACGCACCGGTGCGTTTTAGTTCAAAATAGATGGGAATCCCCTCGATGATCGTGCCGGGCTTGGATCTGTTCGTGAGGGTGAGCACTGGGCCGAGCCACGGGCGCAATCTCTCAGAAAGTCCTGACGCTTTCATAATATCGAAGACGTGTCCGATCTCGTGATAGAGGACGTCTTCGAGCCACGAAGGATTTTGGGGGTTGAGCCACTCATTGAAGACGCGCGCGTTGGAGACGCTGGCGATCACATCCCCAAATGGGTTTGCTGCGCCAACGGCAAAATCTGACGGGTCAGCCAAGATAATATGAATTGTGAAGGGCACCGTATATCTGAGCTCCCTGACCCAAAACTGATATGCCTCCTCGCTGATGAGGGCCGCTTCTTGGGCGATCTCTTCGAGCCCATCGTGATAGATGATGCGAAAGTGCTCGGTCGAGAGCACGGACCAATCCCGTGCGGGATCGAGGTCGAGAAATTGTGCCGACGCTGTGCTGACCCAGCTCAGGATCAATACACCGACGATAAGAAGCCCTCTTGCATGCATAGATGCCTCCTATGATATTTGAATCACGGAAAGCACGGAATATGCCACAGAAG
>JAILZC010000187.1 GCA_023512665.1 Candidatus Bipolaricaulota bacterium
GGGCGGCAGTCTTTGTGCTTGGGAGAATATCTATACGCTCGCGCACCGAGAGAATACACTCGTGGGGCGTAGTCATCTCGTCTACGAGCAAGTGATAGAGCGACTTCTGCGGGACGACGTCGAACCACGTAGCCACGTTGCCTTGGGGGTCCATGTCAATCAAGAGAACTTTTTGTTCATAGAGAGCCAAGGCCGCAGCAAGATTGACGGCGGTTGTGGTCTTGGCCGTGCCCCCCTTCTGATTGATAATCGCGATCTTGCGCATCCTCTCACCTCATCCAGATTGTGATGGCATACCAGCACAATGGCTTGGTGCTATTGTGCCACAAGAAAAAGAGTCTCCCAAGGACATCTGTCCCTTGAGGATGGGGAGGATGCTCAGGCGTTGTTGTCCGATCAGTTGCAACATGATAGAATGCCTACGAGTTTCATGATGCGAGGATGATTTCCATGTGCGTCGTAAAAGACGACCTATCCTTCGAGCAGATCCTAGAGGCCGCGCGGCGGCTCAGCGAGGAGGATCAGGAGCGCTTAATCTTTGAGCTGAGTTCAGAGCTGCGTCGGGCCTTACAAGCACTTGAAGCCGAGTACGAGAGCGAGCGAGCCGCTGGCAAGACTGTGCCTCTGGAAGAATTTCGGATCGTTTTCAAAGTATCCGAAGAGCATCAAGAGATCGGCGTACTCTTCTTGGGAACTCGACAGAATTTTTATCGCGACTTAAAGCGCTACTTGCGCTCATAATGAGCGACTTGCGGCCTCCGTCGCCGCACGGTAGATCTCTTTGAACGCGACGCCCCGCTCTTCCGCAAGTTTCTTGCAGTCTTCATACTCCGGCGCGATATTGATAATCTCAGAGCCAAACATCCCTAGCTTCACTCGAACTCTCCCATACTGCGTCTGGACTTCTATGACTTTTCGCGCGAGCTTCTTGCGCTTCACTGAATAATAGATCGCCCCTAGCGTCGTTGTCTCGCGAAAGAGTATCTCGCAGAGCTTGTCTACTACTACAGCGTCGCAGAGCACGCGCACGAGCAGCCCAGGCCGCCCCTTCTTCATCAGAATATTCTGAGCGCCGACGCTCTTGGCCCCATGCTCGAAGAGCTTTTGTTGCACATACGGGAAGAGCTCCGGGCTCATGTCGTCAACCTCTGTTTCGATGACGACAGTCTCGTCTTGCTCGAAATCTGTGACGCTTTCGCCAATAAGAACTCTCAGCACGTTGGGCTGCGGAAGATCTTTGGTGCCCGCACCGTAGCCGATCTGGTGCCAGCGCGCTGAGGGCATGGCAAACTCTGGAGAAAGATATTTCAGAAGCGCCGCGCCGGTAGGCGTGGTCAACTCTGTCTCGATCCCCGACGAGTAGACGGGAAAATCTTTAAGAAGCTCCAGCGTCGCCGGCGCGGGCACGGGCAGCCGACCGTGCGCTGCCTCGACCGTGCCAGACCCAAGATTGATCTTAGACGCATACCAACGATCAATCTGGAGCGACTCTATCGCGACAGCAGCCCCGACGATGTCGCATATCGAATCGAGGGCGCCCAGCTCGTGGAAGAGCACAGCTTCTTCAGTGACGTTGTGAATCTTCGCTTCGGCTTGGGCAAGAGCGCTGAAGATCGCGATGGCGTGCGCTTTCTCAGCGGGCGTTAATGAGCTTTTCTCAATGAGTGTGCGAATCTCTGACCAGCGCCGATGATTGTGAGAGTCGAAGTCGGCCTCAAAGCGCAGATGGGTGGCAGCGATGCCCTGGCGCATTACTCGTTCAGTATGCACAGATATTGGGGATATTGGGCCTAGGCCCAGCTGGGAGAGCTTTTCGCTCAAGAGCTGAGCTGGAATGAGCTGGGCGTCTAGGAGCGCCGCGAGGAACATATCCCCGGCGATGCCGGAGAAACAATCTAAGTATGCGAGCTTCATATTCTGTTGATCTTTGTAGCTAAGACTGCTGCGCCGAAGCCGTTATCAATATTGACCACAGCCACCCCCGGCGCGCAACTGTTGAGCATCGTCAGCAACGCCGAGAGCCCGCCAAAGCTCGCCCCGTACCCCACGCTCGTGGGCACAGCGATCACGGGCTTGTCCACAAGCCCAGCAACAACGCTGGGCAGTACCCCGTCCATCCCCGCTACTACAATCAGCACGCGCGCGGCGTTGAGACGCTCCCGATGCGCGAGAACCCTGTGAATCCCGGCGACTCCTACGTCATAGAGCCGTTCTGTTGGGTTCCCAAGGTACTGCGCCGTCACCGCAGCTTCTTCAGCGACGGGGATGTCTGAAGTTCCTGCGGTGACGACGAGCACGGTGCCGCCCTGTGGAGCTTTGGGAGCCCCAAGGGTCAGCAGCCGCGCCTTCTCGTGATAGATCGCTTCAGGGAGCAACTCTTGGACAGCACGGGCTTGTTCTGGAGTGGCGCGCGTCGCCAAGACGGGCTCAGTCTTCTTGCGCAACTCCTTCAAAATGGCTGCGATCTGTTCCGGGGTCTTCCCCGGACAGAAGACAACTTCGGCGACCCCACAGCGTTCCTCGCGCTCACTATCAGGACGAGCGAAAGATTCTAAGAGTCCTCCCGAGCTTTGATCGAGAGCTTCGTTCATGCTGCCGCTGCGGTAGCCCGCAAGATCGAGCGCCACATAGCGAAAGCCGAGCCTCTTCAGATGGGCAGCCACGGCGTCGCGCTGCGCTAGAATTTTGGACATCTCATCCGGAGGAACCTCGATGCGCGCCATGCTCTCATGATGACGCACACGCACTTGGCTGAGCCCCAGCCCGAAGAGAAACTCTTCGGCATGCTCTATCTGTCTGAGCTTTTCGGGGGTGATGGCACTGCCGTAGGGCAGGCGCGAGGCTAGGCACGCCATTGCGGGCTTCTCAGCAGTAGGGAGCCCGAGCATCCGCGCGATCTCGCGAATCTCCGGCTTGGTCAACCCAATCTCCAAGAGCGGGCTGCAAACAGCATACTCGTTGAGGGCGCGCATCCCTGGCCGAAAGTCTTGAGTATCCGAAGCGTTGGTGCCGTCGAGCACGTGGGCAAAGCCGCGCGCGCGAGCCAGCTCCGTGAGCTTACCGAAAAGCTCTTGCTTACAATGAAAACAGCGCGTTGGGGGATTGTTGACATAGCGGGGGTCGTCCAGCTCGCGCGTGAAGATGATCTCGTGAGGGACGCCAAGCTGCTGCGCGAGCTTCTGTGCGGCTTCGAGCTCGCGCTGGGCGTAGACGGGCGAGTGCGCCGTCACGGCCAAGACCCGATCCCCCAGCTCCTGCTTGGCGATGGCTAAGACTACCGAGCTGTCTACTCCCCCGGAGAACGCAACAATGGCGCTTCCGTAGCTGCGTATCAAAGTTCTCAGGGTCGTCAGTTTCTCTTGCAGGCTCATACTGTAACTGTAGCGAGTCGGTTGCGGGTGCGCAACCTCAAAATTATAATGAGACAGCGCTATGGCTGAAACTCAAGGG
>JAILZC010000188.1 GCA_023512665.1 Candidatus Bipolaricaulota bacterium
GTTATATATTCTCTACACGTCGGGCACGACCGGAAAGCCCAAAGGCGTGGTGCGCGACAACGGCGGCCATGCCGTCGCGCTCTCCTGGACGATGAAACATATCTATGGGATCGAGCCTGGGGAGGTCTTCTGGGCGGCTTCCGATGTGGGGTGGGTTGTGGGGCATTCGTATATCGTCTATGGCCCGCTGTTAGTAGGCGCAACGACCGTGATGTACGAGGGCAAACCCGTAGGCACGCCCGACCCTGGCGCCTTCTGGCGCGTCATATCGCAGCATAACGTCAAAGTGCTCTTTACAGCCCCGACGGCCTTTCGGGCGATCAAGAAAGAAGACCCCGCCGGGGAATATCTGAAAAAATACGATCTCTCCAGGTTCAAGGCGCTCTTTCTTGCTGGGGAGCGCACCGACCCGGATACGTACTATTGGGCCTCGGAATTGCTAAAAAAGCCCGTGATAGACCACTGGTGGCAGACGGAGACCGGCTGGGCCATCGCGGGGAACTTTTGCGGGCTCGAGCTTCTGCCCATCAAGGCCGGCTCAGCCACCAAGCCCATGCCCGGCTACGACGTGACGATTCTTGACCCTACTACTGGGAAGGAACTCCCGCGCGGGCAGAGCGGCGTGATCGTCGTGAGAGAGCCGTTGCCGCCAGGAACGTTTATGACTCTCTGGAAGCGCGACGACGACTTTAAGAAGACATATTTCGATCCGTTCCCGGGGTATTATTTCACGGGTGATGGCGGGTATATGGACGAAGACGGTTATATCTTCGTGATGGGCCGTGTGGACGATATTATCAATGTCGCGGGGCACCGACTCTCTACGGGCGAGATGGAGGAGATCGTCGCTCAACACCCAGACGTTGCCGAGTGTGCGGTGATCGGGGTTGCGGACAGCCTCAAGGGGGAAGTGCCGTTGGGGTTTGTGGTGCTCAAAGCTGGTGTACAACGCAATCACGAAGAGATCATCACTGAAGTGAAGCAGATGGTCAGAAAAGAGATCGGGGCCATTGCGTCGCTGAAGGACGTGCTCATTGTGAATCGGCTCCCCAAGACGCGCAGTGGGAAGATCTTACGAGGGACGATGCGCAAGATCGCCGACGGGCAGCCGTACACCGTGCCCTCGACGATTGACGACCCTGCTACTCTGCAGGAGATCGAAGAGGCGCTTCGGAAGGGCTCTCCATAACTGGGCGGCCCATGCCCGCTCCCATAGGGACCGTCAAAATTTGACTTTTAGGTCTGTGCGGTTTACACTTCTCAAGGAGTGTGTATGGCTGAGTTGCTCTTGCATGACCGAAAGATTGAGCCGCCCTATCTGCTGCGCCGGTTCGGTGCCACTGAACGAGAGTTTGACCAGATCACCGACGAGGATGTGAAGGCTGAACTCTTGGATGGGGTGATAATCGTGCATTCGCCAGCGACGCTGCGCCATGATGACCTTATGGGCTTTCTGCTCTTTCTCATGCGAGGGTACGCCGAATCGAAGCAATTGGGCAAGGTATTGGGCCCTAACTCGATCATGCAGCTGACAAGAAGGCGCAAGTTCGCTCCTGATCTTATCTTTATTAGCGAGGAGCGAGTACGGTTGCCGCTGGCGAAGCAGTTTAAGGGGGCGGCCGACTTGGTTGTCGAAATCTTATCCGAGCACACGCGCAGCTACGATCTCAATGAGAAGCGCCCGGTCTATCGCGAGGAGGGGATTTCTGAGATTTGGTTCGTCGACGCTGAGAATCGCCGGGTACTTGTAGACCGCAAGCGCACCAGAGGCTACGAAGAAGAAGTCGTCAGTGAAGGCCCGCTACGGGCAGAGGTTCTCCCCGGCTTCTGGCTCGATACCAAGTGGTTGTGGCGTGAGCGCCTGCCCGACCCGCTAGGGTGCCTGGAGCAAATCCTCAAGATGAGATCGCCGAGAAGTGTGCTATAAGGCGTATGTGGTCTGTTGCTTTGATTCTTTTCACGAGATTGACTATAATCGTTTATGAGCAAAGACCCGAATGCGAATACTCTCAAGGGATTGCTAGTCGCCGGTGTGGTCGCGTTGGCGCTGGGCGGCGCAGCGCTGCTGCTTCTGTGGAACCCGTTCTCATCCTCAGAAGCCATAGGGCAACGCGCCCCGGATTTCACGCTCAGCGACTCTGAGGGACGACCGCTCCAACTGAGCGCCTTGCGCGGCAAAGCCGTGGTGCTCTACTTCTCTGCGGCCTGGTGCGTGCCGTGTCGAGCCGAGACCCGTCAGTTGGCACAACTCTACGAGCGTTATCGCGGACGCGTGCAGATCCTCTGGATCAGCTTCGACCCCTTCAACGATTCTGTAGAAGACCTGCGTGAACATCGTCGGCTCTACGGCCATCCCGATTTTATCTATGCTCTCGATTCACGGGTGAACCCCGTCGCCCAGCTCTATCGCGTCCAAGCGCGAGGGACGGTGCTCGTGCTCGATGCGCAGGGGCAGATCCTCTTTCGCGGCATCCGCCCGGTCCGTGACCCTGAGTTTATGAGACAGCTCACCAAAGCGACCGCAGGGGGGTAGCATGGTAGATGCCACGTTGCTTGGATATGCCTTTGGTGTGGGCATGATCGCCTTTTTCAATCCCTGTGGTTTTGCGCTGCTGCCGGCCTATGTGGCGCACTATTTGGGCCGCGTGCAGATGGAAGAGTCTTCTTGGTGGGAACGCGGGCTCCAGGGATTACAGCTGGGGTTGGCCATGAGCGCGGGGTTCTTTACAGTCTTCGCCGGGCTAGGGCTGGGGCTGGCCCTGGCCGGCCGGGTCCTTTCGCGGTATATAATGACATACGCCCTTTGGATTGGCGCCGGCGTGGGTGTAGTACTACTGATCTTAGGGTTGACGATGCTGCTCAAGCGGGATTTTTCGCTGGCATTGCCCGTGGCCGGCTTGGCCGCGAAGGTGCGCGGCGGGCGCAAGCCGTCCGACCATAGCTTGGCGTTCTATTACCTCTACGGCATCAGCTATGCGATCGGCTCGCTGGGGTGCACGCTGCCGCTCTTTCTCTCGGTCACGCTGACGGCCTTCACGACCCATTGGGTGAACGGCCTGGCGAACTTCTTCGCGTACGCTGGGGGCATGACGCTGATGATGCTCGCTTTCTCTCTTTTGATTGTTTATGCGCGGGAGCTGATGCAACGCTATTTTCAGAGGGCGATGCGTTTCGTTCGGCCGGTCAGCGCGTGGGTGCTGATGGGGCTCGGGCTCTATCTCATGTGGTATCAGTTGATCTACTCAGGGGTGCTGGGGAACTGAGGGGGTGGCTCCTCGGGCAGGATTCGAACCTGCGACCCACCGGTTAACAGCCGGTTGCTCTACCGCTGAGCTACCGAGGAATTTCGCGTTTATTATAGCATAAGGAGCTGGGGAAAGTCAACCCCGCTGCGCCAAGAGATCGTTACCAGGGGGAGCCGGTGGATTCATACG
>JAILZC010000189.1 GCA_023512665.1 Candidatus Bipolaricaulota bacterium
TGGTCGGGCTGGTGATGCTCGCGATCGGGGTGCTGGCCGCAGTTTTTGCACCCTACCTGGCGCCCTACGACCCGGTACAGATGCGGCTTGTGGACAGTCGGCTGCCGCCCTCGCTCGCGCACCCGTTCGGCTGCGACGAGCTGGGGCGCGATATACTGAGCCGGGTGATATACGGGTTCCGCATATCGCTTACGATCGGGGCGATCTCGGTCGGGATCGGGCTCGCAGGCGGCGTCGTGATGGGCGCGGCGGCGGGGTTCTTCGGCGGGTGGGTCGACCTTGTAGTGATGAGGGTCGTCGACATCATGCTGAGCTTCCCGGCGATACTGCTGGCCATCGTGGTGGTCGTCGTGCTGGGGCCGGGGCTCGCCAACGCGATGGTGGCTATCGGCGTGGCGCAGGTCCCGTCTTACGCCAGGCTTGCGCGCGCGACCGTGCTGAAGTGGAAGTCGGAGCAGTTCGTGGAGGCGGCGAGGGCCCTTGGGGCGTCCGACGTGCGTATCATCGCGCGGCACATCCTCCCCAACTGCGTGTCGCCTCTCATAGTCGAGAGCACGCTGGCGGTCGCGACGTCGATACTGTCGGCGGCAAGCCTGGGGTTCCTCGGGCTGGGGGCGGTGCCGCCGACGCCCGAGTGGGGGGTCATGCTGAGCAGGGGGCAGACCTACATGCGCATCGCGCCCCACATCACGGTGTTCCCGGGGCTGGCCATACTGGTGACGGTCATGGCCTTCAACCTCGTGGGTGACGGGCTGCGGGACGCCCTCGACCCCAGGATGCTTTAGGCCGGGCACGCGCGACGCCAGCGCCATCACGATCTTTGTGCAGGGCTTCGCTGCGGTGCAGAGATTGTTCTCGGTCTCACGCCACGTCTTCTTCCCCAAGCCCGAAGTGGACTCGGCCCTCGTGCGCTTAGAATTTTATGAGACCCCCCAATTTCGCGCCCCGGAAGGGCTGTTCTTGAAAGTCGTGCGCGCGGCGTTCAACCTGCGGCGCAAGACGTTAAAACAGGCTCTCACGCGCTCACCGCTGCTCGCTCTTCCCCCAGAGATCGCTCTCGAAGCTTTAGAGCGGGCGCAGCTCGACCCACAACGCCGTGGAGAAACCCTCTCCCTCGAAGAATTCGATAGATTAGCCCAAGCGCTCGCAGCTTTATCACAAAAAGAAAGAGACAAAGCTCGCTAGCGACGTCGCTGCCGGACGGCGCTGGGCAGGAATCGTCCCTCCGAGCCACTCCCACACGAGATGGAGCCCCAGCAGCGGTGTCCACAGCAGCAAGATCCATACACTCCACCACGTTTGCCACGGAGGGCGTGGAGCCGGCACCGGCGCGCACTCGTTCGAGAGCGACTGGGGCAACTTGGCGGGTTTGTTCAACCCATCGAGCTTCAGGTCCCTGTCGGGCATCTCAGAACCGAAAGGGTGGGCTGGCCCCACAGGCACACAGGGCAGCGCGACCGTAGGCGCGGGAACGAGTGTCACCAAGAGAGCATTCACAATAACAAGAGCAAGGAGAGCAAGAGCATAGGCCGCGAAATGCGCGCGGAGCGCCCCGGGCAGGCTCTCCCAGAGCTCGCGCCACACTGAAGTGTGCTCCAGCTCGCGACGACGCATGAGCGCCAGCTGCCGCGCGCACGCTGGGCACGTCAGCAGATGCTGCGAGACCTCCGTCAGCGTCCAGTCATCGGGGTTGAGCAGGTGCGCTCCCACCCGCCAGAGATCGCGCAGCTGCCCCCTGACATACATGGACAAGATAGCACGCGACGGACAGGGCCTCTCCCCCAAGCGTTGCAACGGCGTGAGCAGTTCCCGAAACCAGCTCCAATCACCGGGACCGTTCATGACCAGCTCCTTTCAACTCTTCGTAGATCGCGACGATGCGTTCCTTGACCCGTGTGGGGTTGAACTCCTTGCCGACGAGCTGGAAGACTTCAGCCCAGTCGAGCCGTGTCCCGCTGATCTTCTCGATGGTCACTTCGCTGAGCTTGATCGTTTTGCGCTCGATGGCCCGTCTCAGCAGCGTGCCCTTGGCGGGGTCGTCCACCAACGACGGATAATAATTACTAAAGAGATAGACGAGCAGGCCCCGCACGTGATCGGGGTCGTAGCGGTGCTTGGCGTAGCCAAAGGCCAGCCAGCGCCGCGCAGCATCGAGGTCGCCGTCTAAGCTCAAGAGCTCCTCCATCTCGCTGGGAGGCAGGTCGGTGCAGCGCATCAGGTGCTCGGCGTAGGCCAACCGTATCTGGTGGCTGAGCGCGATCGGGTCGTATTCCATCCGACCTGCATCCTAGCATATAGCATAATTATAAATCAAGCGGGCCGATTTCTGACACTTTTTATAGCGGAGTCATTGACAGGGCCGATCTGGACGGATATAATTCTATTACCGGCCGAGGTGGCGGAACTGGCAGACGCGCGGGACTCAAAATCCCGTGGGGTTCACCCCCCGTGTGGGTTCGATTCCCTCCCTCGGCACGACGCCAGACCCTGCCTGCTCTGGGCGTTCGCGACAGACCATAGACCTCTACCGACGCTCCCTCGATGGACTTCTCAGCTTTCTCGGTGACCGATCCATATTATTTGACTGCAAAGAGTGGCCGCATCCCGTTCTTGACCAGTGTGAGATCGGCCAAGAGCACAAATCTCGTCATGGCGAAGCGCACGCCGTCGCCATGCAAAAACGACTTGCGCTCGAACCCCTTGGCCTTGATCTCCCGCACCGACCCGTCAGGGAACTCAAAGCGCACAACGTCAACGTGATCTCTGTGCACCTGCCAAACGTCTTCGTCTATGCCGACGGCCTGTCGGAGCCGATAGATATGCCGTTCGGTCACGCGCTTGATAAGCGCGCGCCCTTCGACTCGATACGGTGCCGTCCGATTGCCATTCGGGGCGAAAACAGATATAATTCTCTTGCTCAATCTGAATCATCTCCTTGCCCGATATCGAGACGGGCCGATTTTCTCTAACCTCGCCGGCGGCAGCGCGATGGTATGATCGTGACGTGCAAAAACTGATACGCGCTCTGGAAAAGATCGAGAAGATACGCACGCAATCTTAGAAGTCTCTCCCCTCTAACGGTTTCTAAGTCTAACGGTAATATTTAGCACTTGTCAGGGTTTGCGATGGGGCTATTGGAAGCTCTAGAGCTTACGTCGGTCAAGGCTTGTGTTTAAAATCCGACCTATGGGGTGCTTGGGGATCCAGCTATGAACAATCTTCAGCTCTTTCAGCGCCCGTGCTCGGGTTTTTCTGTGATTGAACAATGAAAATCCATTCTGCCAATTTGCTACGATCCACCACTACACACCCGGTAGACTTGGCAAAGTCGAGTGCAAATTGGGAAAGGTAGCTGTTTGTGATCACCATAGCGACGTCACCTTGCACGCGACGTAGATCATCAAGCTCTATGC
>JAILZC010000190.1 GCA_023512665.1 Candidatus Bipolaricaulota bacterium
TCACCCCCCTTTCTCCCCTCTCCCTCCGAGGGGAGAGGGGACGGGGGTGAGGGTAGATTAGGGGTCGCCATGCTCATGGGGCTTCCTCCTGCGTGGGAACGTGTTGGCGCACCATCTCGACGACTTCGCCGGCGAGCCGCACGGCTCCATCTGCCGCCTCGCGCGCGAGGTGGCGCGCCCATTTCAGATCTTCTTCGGCTTGCTCCAGCCAGCGGCGCTCCTCTTCAGTCGGCTCTCTCATAGATGATCCGCCCCTGCTCAAGCGCCCTCCGCAGGAATCCCCTCTGACGCGCTTGCGCGAACTCCTCCGGGGTGTACGTGAGCATATCTACATCTACATCGAGCGGGAGCAGCGACGCGACCCGCTCATAGAGCCGCGCGGTGCGCGTCGGCGGCGATTCCGTGGAGCGCAGCACCACAATCAGATCAAGATCGGTGAACAGATCGCGCCGCCCTCGCGCCGCGGACCCTATCAGCCAGAACCGCTCTACCTCTTGAAGCGCGGCGAAGACCTGGGGCAGCGCCCGCAGGACTCGCTCGAGGGCTTCGCGGTAGCGAAGCCGCTCGCTCTCAAAGTTGATCGCTCTCCCCTCTCCGTGCCGGGGAGGGATCTCTTTATTCATCGCTGCAGCTTCTCCCAATCTTTGAGGAATTGCACTAGCCCCACATCCGTCAGCGGGTGCTCAAAGAGCTTCTCCAACACCGCGTAGGGCATGGTCGCGATATCCGCACCCATCAGAGCCGCTTCGACCACATGCATCGGATGCCGAATGCTCGCCACGATCACTTCCGTCTCGACCCCGTAATTGTCAAAGATCTGGATGATCTTGGAGACGAGCTCCATGCCGTCCTCGCTGCGGTCGTCGAGCCGCCCCACAAACGGGCTGACGTAGTCTGCCCCAGCTTTCGCCGCGATCAACGCTTGGCTGGGGGAGAAGACCAGCGTCACGTTCGTGGGGATATCTTCCTCGGAAAGCCTTCGGACGGCCTTCATCCCCTCGCGGGTCATGGGGATTTTCACGACGATATTGTCGCTCAGGTCGGCCCAGCGGTGCGCCTCCTTGAGCATCCCTTCAGAGTCGGTGCTGATCACCTCGGCGTTGACCGGGCCGTCCACGAGCTTGCAGATCTCTTTGAGAACTTGCACGGGGTCGCGGCCCTCTTTGGCCAGCAGCGTGGGGTTGGTGGTCACCCCGTCGAGCACGCCCATCTCCACAGCTTGCTCGATCTCTCTGACGTTGGCTGTGTCCAAGAAGAACTTCATGATTGCTCCCTCCCCCTCGCCCCTCCCCTCAAGTGGGAGGGGAGTTTGCCCCTTCCCTTTAGGGAAGGGGTTTCGGGGTTAGGTCCTTCCATCATACCGTAAGGAGCGCACGCGCGCCACGTTCGTGGGGTCGGAGGAGTCGTCGTCCTTGGGGGTCTCCAAAATAAAGGGCTTCTCGCGCAGTGCGGGGTGATTGACGACGAGGCGAAAGCCCTCCAGCCCGATGTGCCCCTGCCCGATGTGCTCATGGCGGTCGCGGCGCGACCCCAGCGGGAATTTTGAGTCATTTAAGTGAATGAGCTCGACGCGCTCCAGCCCCACGGTGCGCTCCAGCTCCGAGAGCGTCTTGTCGAGGGCTCGAGGTGTCGTGAGGTCATAGCCGGCACAGAACGCATGACAGGTGTCTATGCAGACCCCGACCCGGTTCTTATCCTTTATATTATGGAGCACCATCCCCAGCTCAGCGAACGAGGCCCCAAGTTCTGTGCCCTCGCCGGCAGAGTTCTCTAAGAGAATCTTCACCGTAGGGGCGCTCTTGGCTTGAGGGCTAGCCAGCACGCTATCTAAAGCCTCGACGATGCGTTCTAAGCCCTTCTCGACCCCCTGGCCTATATGTGCCCCAATATGGGTGTTGACGTGCGGGATATTGAGTTCTCCGGCGCGCTGGACTTCATCTGTGAGGGCTTGCACCGAGAGCTTAAAGTTCTTGGGGTCGGGCGAGGCGAGGTTGATGAGATAAATAGTATGAATGACCGCGTACTCGACGTGAGCGCGCTTCCGGCGCTCGAGGAACTTTTTGGCGTCGTCGGCGGAGAGAGGGCCCATCTTCCAGCTGCGGGCGTTATGCGAGAAGATCTGCAGCGCGTTGATCTTGAGCTCTTCGGCGCGAGCGACGGCCTGATCGAGCCCGCCAGAGATCGAGAGATGGCATCCTAAGATCATTTTATGGCACTCCCAACTGAAGCTCGAAGACGCGGTTATGGCTGGTCATAGCGTGCGTCTTCAGGGTTGTCCCAAAACTCCAAAGCAGGCTCAGCCACCTGCAACCATCCAAGCTCCTCTGAGGCGATTATAATCCCACACTCCAACCCCGTCAAAGCCCAAAGAGCTCTTGGGTGTTCCGCGTCGTCGCCTGGGCGATCTCTTCTGTTGAGAGTCTTTTGATCTGCGCAACTGTTTGAGCGACATAGCGCACAAAACTCGGCTCGTTGCGCTTCCCTCGCACGGGCACGGGGGCTAAATACGGGCAGTCCGTCTCGACTAATAATCTCTCGAGCGGGATCTTCTCGATGACTTCGCGCAGCGCGTGAGATTTCTCAAACGTCACGATCCCATTCACCGAGAGATACAACCCCAGATCGAGCAGCTCTTGGGCTAACGCCCAATCGCCCGTGAAGCTGTGCGCCACGCCGCGCACCCCAGGGTGCTCTTTAAGAATCTTGAGCAGATCTTCAGCCGCGTCGCGCAGATGGATGACCACGGGCTTCTGAAGTTCTTGGGCGAGGGCCAGCTGCGCCCGAAATGCCATCTGCTGCGCCGGGCGCGGCGCGTACTCTTTGAAGTAATCTAAGCCGGTCTCGCCTACGGCAACAACTTCGGGCTCGGCGCACAGCCGGCGCAGTTGGGCTAACGTCTCTTCTTCCGAGAACTGCTCAGCTTCATGGGGATGCACGCCGACGGTGCAGCGCAGCTCGTACTTGCGCGCGATCTCTAAAGTCTTCTGGCTCGATGGGACGTCCGTCCCGATAGAAATAATTTTGACGTTGGCCTCCAAAGCGCGCCGCACGACGTGCTCGCGATCGGGGTCAAACTGAGCGCTGTCCAGATGGGCGTGGCTATCAATGAGCATTATTTCTGATGGCGCTTGCGGTAGTCTCGGATGATCGTGGGCAGGACAATAACAGTGACCACCAGGAACATCCCTACCAGAAAGCCTAGGAGCCAGAGTGCTGATGGAGACATCGCTCTATACCTCCCTGGTCAAGAAGTAGCTCCAGACGTAGAGCCCGATGAAGATCAACAAGCCGCCAAGGAAGATCACCGGCTCGAATCGCTCGGCCACAAATTGCCCGATCACCAACGCACCCCCAATGATGTGAGCCAGGTCCACGGC
>JAILZC010000191.1 GCA_023512665.1 Candidatus Bipolaricaulota bacterium
GCAGCCGCAGGAGCCGCACCCGCTGGGGCTGCGCCCTCCGCTGCAGGAGCCGCACCCTCCGCCGGCACAGCGCCCTCAACGCCCGGAACAGCCGCCACGGCGACCTCCTCCTTGCGCGGCGCCATGATCGTCACGATGGTCGCTTCCCCAGGCGTCAAAACCTGCACGCCCTCCAGGGTGAGCTCGTTCACGTGCACCGCCTGGCCGATGCCCAGCCCCGTGACGTCAATCTCGATCACCTCGGGGATCTTCTCCGCTGCCCCACGAACTTTCACGACGTCGCGCAGGAGCTGAAGCACCCCGCCCTCCTTGCGCCCTTTGGGCTCCCCGTGCAGCCGCACCGGGACTTCTATCGTCACCGGCCGGTCCGGCGCCGGATGGTAGAAATCTATATGAATCACGCGGTCCGTCAGCGGATCATACTGGATCTCTTTGATGAACGCGGGTAGCTTCTTTCCGTCCAGCTCCACGGTAATCCGAGAGCTTCGGGTGATACGGGCCAGCAGCTTCTCCAACTCCTTGGCGTTCACGGCGATGGGCTGATGGACTTCATGCCCGTAGAGCACGCCTGGAATTCGCCCTTGACGACGGAGCGCACGCGGGTTGGGCTTGGGCCCGCGTGGCTCAGCTTGGACGGTGTATGACATACAGATTCTCCTCCCTGTTCGAGAAATCTCTAATAATGCGGAAACATCTCGCTCACAGACTCTTCGGCATGGATGCGCTTGATCGTCTCCGCGAGCAAGACCCCCACGGAGATCGCCTCGATCTTAGGGCTGTGGGGAACGGGGATCGTGTTGGTCACGATCACGCGTTTCACGGGCGACGCTTCTAATCGCGGCACGGCGTCGCCGGCGAAGACCCCGTGGATGAACGCCGCTGAGACCTCGCGCGCCCCGAACTCTAATAACAGATTGGTAGCCTCGATCACCGTGCTGCCGGTAGCCAAGATGTCGTCAACCAAGATCGCACGCTTGCCCTTGACATCGCCGATGATGTTGAGCGCCCGCACTTCCGTGGGGCTGACCCGGCTCTTCTCGACGATCGCTAGGGGCAGCTCCAGGCGCTCGGCGACGGCGCGAGCGCGTTTGGCCGCCCCGACATCCGGTGCGACGATCACGGTGTTTTCTAAGTTCTGATGGCGAAAATAATCTGCTAATATCGGGTCTCCCCGGAGATTGTCTACGGGGATATCGAAAAATCCCTGGATCTGCCCGGCGGGCAGATCGAGCGTCAGGACTCTATCGGCTCCCGCGCGCACGATCATATTGGCGACGAGCTTGGCGCTGATGGGCACACGCCCGATATGCTTTCGATCTTGGCGGGCGTAGCCGTAGTACGGAATCACGGCCGTGACGCGCTCGGCAGACGCGCGCTTGAGCGCGTCAATGAGCAACAACAGCTCCATCAGATGATCGTTCACGGGGGGGCACGTAGACTGGATGACGCAGACATCGGCCCCCCGCACGGTCTCTTTGATGTGCACGTTGACCTCGCCATCGGGGAACCGGCTCACGTCGGCATCGGTGAGCCGGATGCCCAGGTGTGCGCTGATCTCCTGGGCCAAAGCGCGATTGGCGTTCCCTGTGACCAATTTCAATTCGCCTTGCACGCTGATTGCCTCCCGGCCTTAGCCCCCTTGTGCCTCCCCTCTCCCACCTCAGCCGTTCCCTCTCCGTTTACGGAGAGGGCTAGGGAGAGGTAAAGGAGACTTTCACTATAGCAAATTCAGAGCGTGTCTGCAATCAGTCGGTGGATCTCTTCGAGGGGGCGCTTCTGGGGCTTATAAAGAATCGAGTGGATGGAGCCGCCGCCGTCGCCGGGGAAGCGCGGGATGATATGGACGTGCAGATGGGGGACGGCTTGGCCCGCCGCGCGCCCGTCGTTCACGCCGATATTGAGCGCCGGAGCTTCAAGGGCTTGGGTGATGCGCCCCGCGACCCTCTGGACCGTCTGAAAGAGCTTGCCCGCAAGCTCTGGGGGCAAGTCAGCAAGACGCTCAGCGTGCAGCTTGGGGATGACGAGCGTGTGCCCCTCGGTCATAGGGTGTATGTCGAGAAACGCTACCGTCTCTGCGTCTTCGTAGACTTTGTGTGCGGGCAACTCGCCACGCACGATCTTGCAGAAGACACAACTCATCGTCTCACTCCTTGAGAGAGACTTCCGCGAAGGTGTGCTTGCCTACGCGCAGCAACGCGCCGTCTCTCACGGGCACGCTCTGGTCGAAGTGCGTGATCTTCACGCCGTCAAGCTCGATCGCCCCCTGCTCGATGAGGCGCTTGGCTTCCGAGCGACTCTTCGTCAAGGGAGCAATCAAATCTACAATCCACACGGTGCCGTCGGGCTTGAGCAGTTTTCTGTCGAGAGAGAGCTTGGGCACCTCGGCGGGGCGCTCCTTGCGCGCGAAGACCCGCTCAAACTCTTCCAGAGCCCTATCGGCAGCTTCTCCCGAGTGATAGCGCGCCACGACCGCGTGGGCCATCTTCTGCTTCTGTTCTTTGGGATGGAGCCTTTTCAGCTCCTCCCAGTCTAAGTCCGTCAAGAGCTTGACGTACTTTTCGATGAGCGCATCGGGGATGGACATCAATTTCCCGAACATCTCGGTGGGGGGTTCGGTAATCCCAACGTAGTTGCCGTAGCTTTTGCTCATCTTCTTGACGCCATCGAGCCCTTCTAAGAGGGGCATGATGAAGCAGACTTGGGGCTCCTGACCGTAGCGCTCTTGCAGGGCTCGCCCGACCAAGAGATTAAAACGTTGATCGGTCCCGCCCAGCTCCACATCGGCCTCTATGGCGACCGAGTCATAGCCCTGGGCCAAGGGATAGAGAAACTCGACGATGCTGATGGGGTTGCCCTCGCGGAAGCGGTTTGAAAAATCATCGCGCTCGAGCATCGCCGCGACGGTGTATTTGGAAGCGAGCTCCAAGAGCTTGGCAAAGTCCATCTGTTCGAGCCATTCGGAGTTATAGCGAAATTCTGTGCGATCTGGGTCTAGGACTTTGAGGGCTTGCTCTCTGTAGGCTCTCATATTCGTTTCGACTTCCTCTTTGGAGAGCATCTTGCGTTGGCTGGCGCGCTCGGAGGGATCTCCGATCCGTGCCGTGAAATCGCCGACGATCAAGACGGCGGTGTGCCCCAACTCTTGAAAGTCGCGCAATTTCTGCAAGACGACGCCGATCCCAATATGAATATCTGGGCTGGTGGGATCGACGCCGAGCTTGACTCTCAGAGGCTTGCCGGTGCGCTGGGAGCGCTCCAGTTTTTTCACGAGATCGGCCTCCGGGATGACATCCACAGCGCGGCGCTTGAGAAATTGAAGCTGTTCTTCGATGCGCTTCATAGACGGGGTGAGTTTAGC
>JAILZC010000192.1 GCA_023512665.1 Candidatus Bipolaricaulota bacterium
GCCCGGAGTCGGTCGCTATCAGCACGGTGTTTCTCTGGACGGCGATGCCGCGCACGCCGCGCCCGGACAGCCCGTGCGCCGTCGTAAACTCTTGCCAGCGCGAGCCGTCATAGACAAGCAGCCCGTTCTGATGCCCAAAGAGCGTGACTCGCCGGCCTTCCATCGTCAACCCTGCGATGACGTTGACGCGATTGCGTTGGTGGAGCCGCTCGTTAGAGTGATACTCCGTTGCCCCGCGGAAGGGCACCGTAGGGAAGATATTCTCCGTGTAGCCGAGCTTCAGATCGGCTTTGAGATCGCCCAGATCGAGCTGGGAGGAGAACCCTAAGACCGAGTGGGTATTGGGCATGGTGCGCAGGCGGTCGCGGCCCTCTTCCGAGGGCGGGGTATCGAAGGCGCGCAGGGCGTCGAACGAGAGCTTTACGAACGGCCACGGCGCCCACTGATACGAAAGTCCTGTGAAGATGCGCTGGTGTTCGGCGAACCCGCCCAGCCCGCCGCGCATCAGCTCGTACTCGATCTTCAGCTCGTCTTTGTCGCCGAGCACATCATAGGGGGGGAGAAGCAAGAGCGCCCCGGTCTCGTAGTCCATCTGATAGTCCTGGTCGCGTCGTAGTAGCTTATACTCTTGCTCGCCCTCGCGTTTGATATAGACGCGCTCGCTGTTTTGTAAGACAGCCAGGCCCAAGATATATAACCCCCCCGGTACGGTGTAGTCAAACGTGACGCGCACGGCGCTCTGGGGGTTGGTGAAAAACTCTTCGGGGAAATCGAGGGCGATGATCCCCTGCTCGGCAAAGAGCGTAAACTGAAATCGGGGCAGATCGGGATCGGGGAGCTGAACATACGTCCCGTGGCGCTTGATCTCGACTTTCAGGGTCTCCTCTTGAACACTGGGGGAGCCCAACGAGAAGAAGCGTCCGCGCTGGGCAGAGTCGAGCGCAAACGCCTCATCAGGCGTGGCCAGCCGGACTAGCTTGCCCAAGCTCCTGAGAAAGCCCTGCTCGTACTCCGTCCCCTCCCCCAGGGGGTATTCTTTGGCGTTCTCGTCAAAAAGATTGTGCTCATCGTTGTAGTCTTCGATATACGTCCGAAGCTGCTCTCGCAAGAGCTCCAGCGCGGGGCGCTTGAGCACGAGGACGTTTGAGCCGTTCTCGATCAGAACGTCATAGAGTTCGGCGGCGACCTCCGGCTCAGGGTCGTCTTCAATCATTTCGATCAGATACTCTAAGCCGTAGTTGGTGAGCAGGGCGCGCAGCTCTGGGGTCAACTCGAAGCGCAAAGAGACAACAGTGAAGCCGGGGACGTAGCTGCGCAGCTGAAAGTATTCTAATCCCTTGAGATTTCTCTGATATGAAGCTTCCCGCCAGGGTTGGTCTGGGTCGGTGAGGGTGAACTCGACCGTCTGTTGGCTGGTGTTCCCGCGAAAGACACGGGATTCGGCCACGCCCTCGACACGCGCGAATTTCCCAGAGAGCTGCATCGTCTCTGAAATATCCCAAGTGAAGCGCAGGCCCTTGAGCAATCTGTCGGTCGCGACAAACTCGGAGCTGCCCGCTCGCATCGAGAAATCTTCGAATGCAGCCTCGACCGACTGGGCTTTGTACCCCAGCTTAAAGCTTTGTAAATTATTCGATTTGCGGTTGTCGAGCTGGGCGCTGACGCGCAAGACCCCAGAGATGGGCCAGTCCACGTGCACCCCTGCGTCCAGCGTCAGCGCGATGTACTGCTCAAAGAGTAACTGATTGGCGTAGCCGCGCCGGGAGAGCTCGCGCGAGTCCCCTAGCCCGTACTTGACCGTCCACCCTAGCTCACCGAAGTAATTGACCGCGAGCGCGCCCTCGTCGGAGGGCGGCGGCGCCTCTTGCGCCGATGTGATCCCTGCCAGTCCGATCAGCAAGCAAAGCCAGAGTGTTCCTAGTTTCTTGTATGTCATACATCCTCCCGCTTGTTAGAACAGATACGCGACGGTAACAATTGTAGAGGCTGGCAGCTGGGGATGCATCCGGTAGGCCCAGTCGAGCCGGATGCTGTTCCATCGTGTTCCCGCGCCCGTGATGACGGCCACGCCGTCGTAGCCCACCCGGATCTGCACCCCGTTGATCGAAGCCTCAAGCCCCACGTGCGCTTCCGGGCGCCTAAAGAGACCCCACACTTCTCCTGAGGCCGTCAAGATCATTCGTGGGCTGAACTGCATGACCAAAGCTGCGCCCAGCCTCAACGAGATCGCCGTGCTTCCCAGAAGATTTTCGACGACCATGCCCACCCGTATCGAACCCACCTGTGCGAGCACACTCCCGTCTATCCCCCACTGAGTTGCGACGCCATCGCTGGAGAGCCTGCCGCGAAGCCCAACAGCAACGTGCTCTATCCCGAGAGCGACCCCCACCAAGCCCGCAGAGCTCGCATAGCGTGTCTGCTCCCCAGCAGGGTTGCCGAACTCGTTGGTGCTCTCGATGGGGCCAGTATCGAGTTGGATGAACTGCGCGCCCCAGCCGCGCATCGCCCCGGCCAGGGCAACATGATGGACGACATCAAACGCACGCTGATAGAACGCCGCAATCGTTGTTCTACCGAGAAGCGCCAACCCTGCGGGGTTATAGAAGACGGCGCTCTCGTCGTCGGCGATCGCGGCGAACGCGCCCCCTAGGGCCATCGCGCGCGCGCTCGTCCCCATCTCGAGGGGTGTGGCACTGCTGCTGACAGAGATCAGGGCGATGCACAGGATACAGAGAGAGTATTTCATAAAAATTATCTTCGCACGATCAAGGGTTGCGGGGCACTCGGTCGCCCATCCACGAGCACGACCGCCAGATACAGCCCCGGCGGGAGCGGTTC
This sequence comes from Candidatus Bipolaricaulota bacterium, assembly GCA_023512665.1. Classification (GTDB taxonomy): domain Bacteria; phylum Bipolaricaulota; class Bipolaricaulia; order RBG-16-55-9; family DRXL01; genus JANXCC01. Next base: position 2,839 of record JAILZC010000192.1, read on the forward strand.
GCCCCGATCATCGCGCAGGGCCCATTGGAACCGTTGGCCGGAGGGAGATAATCTCGTGGAGTAGACGGGTCGGCCAACAAGATCAAAGATTTTCAGCTCGACGGTGCTCCCTCCCCCCGCCGAGTAAAAGAACGTCACGGACTGGAAGGCGGGGATAGGGCCAAGTTTGAGGGCCGGGCGACTGGTGCTCAGCTGTTCTTGTAATCCCAAGGTCTCCAAGCCCCGGTCGGCCTGGAGCTTGCCCGCTCCCCAGGCCATCGGATCGGTCGTGAACGCATCGTGGAGGGCTGTGGCTTTCAACTGCGCCAGGATCTCTTGAGCAGAGAGATGGGGCTGGGCTTGCAACAAGAGCGCGACCGCTCCCGCCACGTGCGGCGCGGCCATAGATGTCCCCTGCATGGCCACGTAGGCCCTCCCCGGCAAGACGAGCTTTTCGCTCCGGGAGACTTCAGAATCTTTGGCCAATGCCGAGACGATCGCAGTCCCCGGAGCGGTCAGATCGGGCTTGAGA
>JAILZC010000193.1 GCA_023512665.1 Candidatus Bipolaricaulota bacterium
CCCCATCCCCGATCTGACGGGCTATATTACCGAAGGCCAGCTCTTCTTGTCACGCGAGCTGCACCGCAAGGGCATCTATCCCCCGTTCGATGTGTTGCCGTGTCTGTCGCGTCTCAAAGACAAGGGGATCGGGCCGGGCAAGACCAGAGAAGACCACGCGGGCGTGCTCAATCAGCTCTATGCGGCCTATGCCCGCGGGGTGGACGTGCGCGAGATGGCCGCGATCTTGGGGGAAGCAGCTCTCAGTAAGCTCGATCGCATCTATATGAAATTCGCCGACGAGTTCGAGCGCAGATTTATTCAGCAGGGCGAGTACGAAGACCGGACGATCATTCAGACGCTCACGATCGGCTGGGAGCTTTTGAGTATGCTCCCGCGCGGGGAGCTCAAGCGCGTGCGCGACGAGTTTATCGAGAAGTATCTGCCGACCCAACCCCTTACCTCTCCCGTTCCCTCTCCGTAAACGGAGAGGGTCAGGGTGAGGTAGGGCCAGGGGGTAAGGAAGTGTGAGAGCCTATGGCGGTCGCTCAGCGGGTCAACGCGACCCGGATGGAGCTTTTGAAACAGAAGAAGCGTCTGGCGATGGCCAGGCGCGGACATAAGCTTTTAAAGCAGAAGCGCGACGAGTTGATGCACCGGTTCTTGCAGTTGGTCGAGGAGACGCGGGGCCTGCGCGAGCGCGTCGAGGAGAAGTTAGCTGCGGGTTTTCGCAGCTTCTTGCTCGCGCGGGCCGAGATGTCTAAAGAAGTGATGGAAGAGTCCCTGATGACCGGTGCGGGCGGCAACGGCGCATTAACGATGGAAATGGAATCGGTGATGAGCGTGTGGGTGCCGCGCTTTGCGCTGCACGACGAGAGAGACATCTATTCGTATGGGTTCGCGGCGACGTCAGCAGAGCTGGACACGGCGCTGACGCTCTTCAAAGAAGTTTTGCCCGATATGATCAAGCTCGCGGAGATCGAGAAGTCTCTAGAACTCTTAGCCGAAGAGATCGAGACGACGCGGCGGCGGGTCAACGCGCTCGAACGAGTGTTGATCCCCCAATTAGAAGAGAATATCAAGAGGATCTCGATGGCGCTGGACGAGATGGAGCGCAGCACGCGAGCGTCGCTGATGCGCATTAAAGATATTATTCGCGGGGAAGCGTAAGGCCCCTTGAAGCCCTCTACCATCCCCTTTACAATTAAGTGCACCGAAAGGAGGGCTCGATGGACGACCGAATCCCCATGACGCCCGAAGGATACCAGCAGCTCAAAGCCGAGCTGGAGCGGCTGGTCTCGGAGCGTCCCAAGATCGCAGAGATCATCGCGCGTGCCCGCTCGTACGGCGATCTCAGCGAGAACTCTGAGTATCATTCAGCCAAAGAGAAGCAAGCCCTGCTCGAAGCCAAGATCCGAGAGTTAGAATACAAGCTCGCGCGCGCGTTCATTGTGACCAACGATGGGCAGACCCGCCATGCGACGCTCGGCTGCTGGATCACTCTCCAAGATACTCACACCGGCGCGTCGTTTAAGTATAAACTGGTCGGCCCGGCAGAGGCCAACCCCGAACACGATCTCATCTCTGCGGCATCTCCCGTGGGCAAGGCATTGCTGGGCCGCGAACCCGGCCAGCTCGTCGAGGTCCAGACGCCTCGCGGCGTGCGCACCTATAAGATTCTCCACATCGAACTGTGATGGTGTGGCTCGCCGTTTTAGCGTTCAGCCCTGCAATCTTCTGGCTCTGGTACGTCTACCAGAAAGACCGCTGGGAGCCGGAGCCGCGCGCACTCGTCGTCAAGACCTTTCTGTTGGGCATGGCGTGCGCCTTGCCCGCAGCGTTGCTCGAAATCCCGTTCGCTTGGTCTGAGTTTTTTCTTATCGTCGTCGCTGCCCCGGTCATCGAAGAGTACGCCAAATATTTTGTCGTCAGCCGGACCGTCTACAGACAGATTGACTTCAACGAGCCGATGGACGGCATCGTCTACTCGGCAGCGGCTGCATTGGGCTTCGCTTCGATCGAGAATCTTCTCTATCTGCTTGCGGCTCAGCATCAAGATCTTCTTGCGCCGGTCTTCATTGGGCGCGCGCTCTTCTCCGTGCCGGGGCATGTGCTCTTCTCGACGATCTGGGGCGCGGCGTTGGGGCGCGCCAAATTCGTCTCCGATCCCCTCAGACAGAGGGCACTCATTCACGGCGGGCTGCTCATGGCAATGACAGCACACGCGCTCTTTAATCTCTTAGCGATGTTCGAATTGCTCGGGGCCATTGGGCTGTTGGTCTTTTTGTTCTTCGCGTGGAAGCTCTTTCACCAGCGCGTCGAAGAAGCCCTCTCTCAGTCGCCTTACGTTCAGCGATTGGAGCAGCTCTTTGAGCGCCGTGACGACGCTGAGCCCCGCCCTTGACTTCAGTGCGAAAACCGCGCACAATAGCGCCATATATCTCAAAGCCGAAAGGAGTTTTTCTATGAAGAAGATACTCGTCGTCCTAGCGATCGTCGCCGTCTTGGCTCTCCCCCAGCTTGGAGTGCCGGCGCTTCGGTACGTTGAGCTTTCTCAAACGGCGCCCAGCGCCGTGATCGAAGAGATCATCCAACAAGTGAGCGAAGAAAGCTTGCGCGCGCATATCTGTTACTTTCAGGCGCGCGACGACGGAGAGTTCTGCAACAGCGAGGGCTCGCGCTGGTCATGTGAGGGCACGGCCATTGATCGAGCTGTCGAGTACGCACAGCAATATTTCGAGAAGCTGGGGCTGAAGACGGGGCGCGTGCCGTTCTCGCTCTTCTGTCGCGCGGGGTTGTCGCACAATCTTGAAGCGATCTTGCCGGGGACGGAGTCTCAACAATCCGTGTTGATCACGGCACATCTAGACAGCACGACGTTCGGCATCAGTTCCGGGGGGATGGCCCCAGGGGCCGACGACAACGCCAGCGGCAGCTCAGCGGTCTTAGAGGCCGCACGAATTTTAAGTCAGTATAAGTTCAAGCATACGATTCGCTTTGTGCTCTTTACTGGGGAAGAGCAAGGGCTGGTGGGCAGCCGCGCCTATGCGGGCAGGCTCGCCAGCGAAGGTGTGCCGATCCTCGGGGTCTTCAATATGGACATGATCGGCTATGACAGCGATGGCGATAGCGCGTTTGAGGTGCACGCGGGGACTCGTGAAAGTTCCGTTAGGATCGCTGAGCTTCTCGTACAGACGCTGCAGAGATACGAGATCAAGCTTGCCCCTGAAGTCCTAGAAGTTGGCGCGACCAATCGCAGCGACCATGCGTCGTTTTGGAGTCGCGGGTATCCGGCGGTCTTGGTGATCGAAGACAGCGAGTACGGCGAGACGAACGACTTCAACCCGTACTATCACTCGA
>JAILZC010000194.1 GCA_023512665.1 Candidatus Bipolaricaulota bacterium
TATGTCTACTGTATATTCATGTGTCATCTCGCTATTGAGAAGGTGCTGAAAGGGCTGTACTGGGAGTATAAGGGAAAGTTTCCACCCAAGACGCATAACTTATTGTTCTTTGTCAAAGAGCTTCATTTGCGTTTGCCCCAGGATTTGCTAGACTTTATCGGAAGGCTCAACGATGCCAGTGTCATCACGCGCTATCCGGAGGACTTGCAGAGAGTAGTGAAAGCTTATCCGCGCCGTGTAGCTCAAGAATATCTGCGCGCAACAGATGAGGTGCTGCGATGGCTCAAGAAGCAATTGCCCGCATAATTGAACGCTTCAAAAAGCAGCTGATGGCAATGGGTATCCATCCTGAACGGTTTATTCTCTTCGGGTCTCAAGCGCATGGCGACAGCGCCTACGGGAGCGATATTGATCTTATTGTGATCTCGAAAGATTTTGCCGACAAGGATGTGCGGGAGCGACTAGAGCTTTTGGGGGTTGCTGCCGCGCGCATCTTGGAGCCTATTGAAGCTGTTGGGGTCACTCCTGAGGAATGGGAGCGTGGCGAGTGGCTCTTTCTCCAAGAAGCTGCTCAAGATGGCGTCGTCTTTACGTAGAACCTTGCGATCTCGCGGTTGAGGCAGTACCCGTGAGGATAGGGCTGCCCGTCAATATAGAGAGTTCTGTCTCTGATCTCCCACGTCCCTGCAGAGAGCTTCGCCAACGTCACCAGCAGCAGCGGCGTCTCGTACTGAAATTGCTCCCGACGGATCTGCTGGACAAGCTCCTTCCAGATGGGCTCGCGTCGCACACGCTCAAGACTCTCCGAGCGCACCCGCGCCGTCACCGCGATCCAAAGCTCTGTGAGTCTCTCGGAGCTGAGCGGGAACTCATACCAGGCGATCACCGGCCCGCGATCTGTCTGCTCCGTCGCGATGTGCAGCATCCCCCCAGCCTTCAGATAGCTGATACTCATAATCTCGGGGATCTCGTGAGCGAGTCTCTCTTTCGGAACAGCCAACAGATAGGGCAAGGGGCGCAGGGCTTGCTCTTCCATCACCTTGGGCCACATCCCGATGGGGCCGATCTGCGGGATGGCCGGATGGAGATTGAGCACATCAAGAGCGTTCAGAATTTCAGCGCTGAGAATCTGCATATAGCCCACCGAGAGATAGAGCCTCACCCCGTGGGGCAAAAGCTGCAGCAGGGCGCGGTCGTGCTCGGCGCGCCAGCGCGCTAAAAGCTCCGGGTCTTGACGAGCTTGCGCGCGCAGCTCGCTCGCAAACTCTCGCGACGGAAAGAAGATTAGTTTGTGAAAAGATGACAGTGCTTTCACAGCTTCGACGCGCTGCGCCAGCTCCCTCTCTGACGGACGCTCCGGGACGTTGCAGAGCACACACGGAACTTCAGCGTTGATCTGCCCGGATACAAAAGCGCTATCGAGAGCACGCAAGAGCGTCACAGCGTCGTCATCGTGCAGCGACGTGAGAATTCCAAACTGAAACTTCATCCCAAGCCTCCGATCTGCTCGCCGCGGAGTCGTCGGCGCATCTGCTCGCTCCGTTGGATGAAGGCTTCATCTATGCCAGGCTTTGCCTGGACCGTACACCGTGCCGCCGCAGGCGGCACGACGAACAGCCCAGACGAAGTCTGGAACGCCTCGGCAATCTCCGCCAAGATCAGCGCATCGGGGCTCACACACCCAAGCTCAGCAGCTCGCAGCGCATAGCGATTCCCGTTGAACGCCACCGCCAAGCCTCCTGCCTGACGGACCAGAGCGAGCGCTTCCACATCGGTGATGCTGTCGCCGACGTAGATCGTCCGCGCAAGAGAGATCCCTGTGCGCTCGGAGATCTCGCGCAAGGCACGGGCTTTCTCCGGGCCGCCGATGGGCTGCACCTCGCGCAAGACGCGCCCGATCTCCATCCCCCACAGGCGCTCCCAAAAGATATGATCGAGAAGCCCTATAGTCTGACGATCTCCCCCCGAAAGCTCGTCCAAGCTGTGGGCCCCAGGAGGAATTTTTATCTGGGAGTGCTGGACGATCTGATTGTAAAGAGTGAGCAGTTCTTGGCGCTCCCGCCCTGAGAGCGCGTACACATCGAGAGATATTCTTGTACAGTAAGCGTTCTCAAATGGGAAATCGAGCGCATCACAGACGGCCCGCACATAGGGCTCGTAGCTTGTACTAATAATGAACGCTGGCATCTGCGCCCGGATGCGCTGGAGAGCCTCGCGAGCGCCGGGGACGAGTTTTATGCTTGTGCGGGAGAACTCTTGGAGATCGCGATCGCGCAGCCCAAACGCTTTCAAGAAGGGCACGATGAGCTTCAGCGTGTTCCCCGCTCGGTACCCCGCACGCTTGATGACGTCAGCGAGCACGTCGTCGTACCGACTTATGAGGGCGAAGAAATGCGCGCCATTCGGGAGGAAATGTGCTGCCAGCTCGAAGGCGTTATCGTTGAGCGTCAGCGGGCCCTCTAAATCAGTGACAAACTGCGCGCGTGCCATAAGGTCAGTATACCCATCTCTTTGAAAGAGGGCAATTGGTCACCCCTGGCGGGGATCGTTTATAATAGAAAGCCGTAAGAGCAAAAAGAGAGGGGGTGAGAACAGATGAACAAGAGTGATCTGGCGGAGCTGATCACCGCGCAGGCGAAGTTGCCCTCGAAGGCCGCGGGGAAGCGGGCGCTGGAGGCTGCCCTGAACGCAATCATGGAAGCGGTCGCCCGTGGGGATTCGGTGACGTTGGCGCGGTTTGGCACCTTCCAGCCGGTGGTGCGCAAGGCCGCGCGGCGCTTCAATCCGCGCACGCGCCAGCCCATAGACGTCCCGGCCAAGCGCGTGCCGAAATTCAAAGCTGGCCGAAAGTTCAAGCAACTCGTCTCCAAGGGACGATGAACAAGTGAAGATCACCAGGGAGGAGGAGCTATTCCGTGGTCTACCATCTCAGCGTGAGTGAGCAAGAAATTCTGGGGGCGCAGATGGCCCTCCTCCCCGGCGATCCCGCACGAGTAGAGAAGATTGCGCGGACAGCCCCGCTCGAGCGCGGGCGCCCTATCGCGTCCCATCGAGAGTTTTGTACATGGTTGGGGTATATTCGAGACGTACCCATCGTGATCACTTCGACGGGGATCGGCGGGCCCTCCACGGCGATTGCCGTTGAAGAATTAGCCCAGCTTGGCGTTCGGATTTTTCTTCGTGTTGGGACGACAGGCGCAATCCAGCCACATATTAACATCGGCGACGTGGTCATCACGACAGGGGCAGTGCGGCTCGACGGCGCTTCGACGCACTATGCGCCCATAGAATACCCTGCTGTCGCAGACTACGAGCTCGTGTGGGCGCTCCTCGCAGC
>JAILZC010000195.1 GCA_023512665.1 Candidatus Bipolaricaulota bacterium
GTCCGAGAGCCTTTAAGTAGTCGCCGGGAATCTTGATCCCCCCGTTCCGGCCTATCCTCTCGACATAGGGTTTCAGTTTGCTTGGCATCATAGCTCCTTTCGCGCATTGGGATTGTAAACGGAGCTTGTTACTCTTGCAAGAAGCCTTGTGACCGAAGGCCATGATTATCCCCTTACAAGATTTCTTAAGACAAAAAACACATTGGCCGGCCTCTCGGCAAGTCTTCTCATAAAGTACGGATACCAGTGCGTCCCATACGAAACATAGACCCGCACGCGATAGCCCGCTTGCGCCAAGTGTATCTGCAGATCCCGTCGGATGCCATAGAGCATCTGGAACTCAAAGCGATCTGGGGGAATCTTGTGCTCTCGCACATACTGAAGAGCCCAGCGAATGATCTTCTCGTCGTGCGTGGCAATCGCAGGGTAGACGCCCTGCTCTTGCGCACGTGGGCTGAAGAGCGTCTCTAACAACTTCAGATAGTTCGCATCCACATCGCGCTTGTTGGGGAATGCGATCTCTGGAGGCTCTTGATAAGCCCCCTTGCAGAGTCGCACTCTCGCTCCCCACTCGATGAGTCTCTCTATGTCGCGTGCACTCCTTCGCAGATACGCCTGAATGACCGGGCCAACGTTGTCGAACCCCTCGCGGCGCAGCGTCTCATACAGATCGAGCGTTCTATCCGTGTACGCCGAGCTCTCCATATCAATGCACACAAAATTCTGATACTGTCGTGCCCGCTCCACGATCCGTCGCATATTCTGCAGACACAGCTCATAACTGATATCCAGCCCCATCTGGGTGAGCTTGAGTGAGATCTCAGATTCCACCCCCATCTGGGCAATCGCATCGAGAATCTTTAAGTATTCGTCAGCTGCAGCGATAGCCTCGCGCTCGTTGGTCGTGTTCTCGCCCAAGTGATCGAGCGTCGCTACGATATTTTTCGCATTGAGCTCGCGCACGACCGCGATCGCTTCGTCTAAGTGCTCCCCGGCGATGAAGCGCCGCGCGGCTCTCTGGGCAAAACGATATCGGGAGAACGCCGATTGCACGGTATTGTTCTGCGATAGTTTCAGCAGCACAGCTCGCATCATATTTGTATTGTAACGCAACAGACAGTGGGCGCGCAAAACAGACAGATGTCAATCGTCGGCGTATCCAAAACCTCGCCCTCACATCTCACAGGTGCTGCCGCGCAGCGCGATCTAAGAATATGATATTACCGGTGACCATCTATGAAGCGCTTAGTAATATCAGTTGTAGTTGTGCTCTGTGCGCTCTACCAGATGGCCCGCCGCAGCTGGTTGGTGCGCCGCGGCAAGAGCTTCTACTATATAAAACTGACCTGAACTTATCTCTCCCTGCCCCTCTCCGCAAGCGGAGAGGGAACGGGTGAGGTTGCCCCTCCCCCTTCAGGGGAGGGGCTGGGGGAGAGGTCCAAGAGGGCCAGCGAAGTCAGTGTGCAATACTAAAATCCGAAAACCCCACGGACTTCGTGGGCGTGATCCGGAAGAACGGGGTCGTGTAGCGCACGAGTGTCTGGGTCTGGGAGTTCTCCCCTGTGGTGAAGAGCGCCTTCAGGACGAGCTCCGGCTCCGGTCCCAAGAACGCCCGGAAGAACGGGTCCTTGAACGTCGCGAACTTCAACCTCGCCCTGACGACGTAGACGGTGTACTCGCGCCGGCCAAGCTTCGTCTCCAAGGGGACTTTTTCGGTGCCGATCACTTCGGCGCGCGCCCGCGCAAAGGACTCCTCCCCCCAGCGCAGCAGCTCGTGATAGAAGACATTGAACTCATAGACCTGGCCCACTTTGAGCGGCTTCCCGTAGAGGTGATAGATCCAATCGGAGATGGTCATCGCTTGCCCCGGCCAGGGGATGGTCGCTTTGAAGATCCCTTCGTAGCTCGGAAGTACGATCTCCATCTGATTGCCATTCACAGGCTTGTAGTAGCCATCTGCCGTATAGTCTTGGCGGTTGGGATCGAGGAAGTCATATGAGATCGTGAAGCGCGCCTCGCGCAGGGTGAAGGTGGGATTGAGAAAATTGTGCCAATCAATGGTGATGACGTTGCCCGCCTTCACCTCAACGAACTGATGAAGGCGTAGCCCCTCTGCCCCTTGGGTGACGCGATCTACGGATGTGGTCACGCCGTTGAGGTCTTCATAGCGCACCCAGCGGGGGTAGGGGTCTTGCTTATCAGCAATTCCGTCTTCGTCGGTGTCAGCTTTGAGGGGGTTGGTGAAGGAGACAAAGTACTCTTCGCCGTCCAAAAGTCCATCGCCGTCGGTGTCAGATTTATTGGGATCGGTGCCCAAGATTTTCTCTTGGGCGTCGGTGAGGCCGTCGTTGTCCGAATCTTGAGCGAACGACGTCTGGAAGATAGAGCCAACGAGCAGCGACGCGAGCAAGAGCGTCACAAGCAGAGCGCGCATAAAATCTCCTCCTTTGCTATGGGACTTTGTGAAATCGCATAGTGAACGAGAGCACTGCGGGAAAGACGAAGACCGTCACCACGAACGCGTAGAAGACCGCGAGCCCCACGAGGAGCCCAAAGTCTTGATTCCATGTGATCGCACTGAGCCTCAACACGAAGAACGCCGACGCTGTCGTGAAGAACGCGGCAAAGAGCGCTTCGCCGGTGCGCGAGACGGCGACGCTTAAGTCGCGCTCCTCACGGAATCTATGAATCAAGTGAATCGCATAGTCCACCCCCAAGCCAATGCTGATCGCGGCCACAATGGCCGTCGCGGCGTTCAGCTCGAGCTTCAATAAGCTCACCGTCCCCAGCAACAGCCCCGTCACGACGATCATGGGGAAGAGCCCGATCAGCCCCCACCGCGCTGAGCGCAACGCCACCGCTAATACGACAAAACAGAGCCCAAACGCAATGATGAGCGATTGCGTCAGCGACCGATGGAGCGCATCCAAGCTCAATTCCTCGACAAACGGGACGCCCGTCAGCTGCGCTGTGATCCCCATTGTGCCAAGCTTCGCTATGACTGGCTCCAGACGCTCTGTGATATCGCGGGTGACGCGGCGCACACCCGCTTGGTCGGAGAAGCGCATCGTGCCGACGCGCACCACAGCTTTCTCAGAGGTGTGGATGGGGAGCACATACGCTTCCGCCCGCTGGCGCAGAGAGTCTTTCGCCAGCACTTCGCCTAACAACCAGCGATATGCCCCATCGGGATCTTGCAAGAAGCGCTCCATAAAGCCTGCAGCCAGCTGAGGATTGGCCGCTCGCACATCTTCCAAGTAATGGGCGATGCTCGTCACCGTATGAGCATAAGGCG
>JAILZC010000196.1 GCA_023512665.1 Candidatus Bipolaricaulota bacterium
ACCGTACAGACCGCTAACCTTCTCCACTTCATTGTCTCCTCCTTTCGAGGCGGTGCGCCTCTCTTTTGAGATGGCTCAGCTTACACCGCCTCGCGGAGCTTGACTGTCCGCCAACCGACACTCAGTATATCCGCTTCCCGACAGGTTGACTGTCCGCTTGCGGACACTTCTTGGAAAATCCCCATCAGATCAGGCTCTGCGCCAGCCCCCGCAATGTATCTTCTCGAATAATCAGGAGTTTTCCAGACTCCCGCGCCAACCATCCCCGCCGGTGCCACTCGCTCAGCACCGTGTTGACCGTCGTCCGCCGCGCATCAATCATCTCGCCCAACAGCTCACAGCTGAGCCTCAGCTCTATACGCACCCCGCCCCCATCTGTCCTGTGCCCAACCCGCTCCCCTAGCTCCACCACCAGCGCTGCAAGACGCTCCCGCACCCCCGCCCGCGCCGCTACCAGCTGAGCATGGCGCCGCAGCATCCTCACTTGTCTGGCTAAGACTACCAGCAGCCGCCCCGCCAAAGGCGACGGCTCCCCCACCAGCCGCTCGCATACTGCTTGTGCGAGATACTGCGCCCGAACGCCGGTGAGCGCCTGGTGAGAACTCTGAACTGTTCTACCGGCAGTCCATCGGTAGGATGCGCTTGAGATACTCCAAATCTTCGGGACGGAATTTTTCGTTGACTACTAAGTAGGGGTTGATCTCGGCCTGAGCGTTCATGATTCCCCCGTTGGGGTTGTGCCCCAGCCCCAGCATGTGCCCCAGCTCGTGGCTGGCAACTTTGGCAAAAAGTATCGCCAGCAGCTCCGGCGGCGCCAGCCGCAGCCCGCGATTCGCGTGAAAACTCCCGACAAAGACAAACCCACGATCGTCCTTGCGAAAGTTCCCAAAGTCCAACGGCGCTAATCCCAAGATCGGAATGCGATTCTCCGGTGAGAAGAAGACCGTGCTGAAGATCCCCGTGGGCTGGCGCAGATAGAATCTGACGTTCACGCCCTCGTAGTCGCGCTCCATCTGACGTCGAATCGCTGGGATGAAGACGCTCATCACTTCAGAAGTGGGCCACGACGTCATCTCTTCTAAGAGAGTGATGCTCGTGCTGGCGAACTCCAGCGAGACGACCTGGGCGCACCGGTTGGGCAGTGGCGCAAACTCAACATAGTCTGCCCACGAATTGTTCGCTTCATCAAGCTCGAAGAGTTCTCCGCTGGGATCGGCCTTGGCACGGAGGACCCTCTCGCCGGCCTCGACCGTCCAGGGAATTGCTATCGTCATCTCTTGCCCGGCAGCTAGGCTCTCGCGCACCGTCTCAATAGTAAGCAGTTCGCCGTCAATGTAGAAGCCCACGGGCACGAACGCCGCCAGCCCCTGCCCGATGTTCGCTATCGTTGCGACAAGCCGAGCTGGCTCCCCAGCCGTGAATGCTTCAGCTTCGACGCTCACGCGGCGCACGACCAAGTCCGCCTCAGTGAATTCGTTATTGGTCGCGTTGACGATCTTATAGACAGTATTGTTACTTTCGTCCAGCTCGGAGATGGTCTTGAACGGGTCTACAGTGACACGGAAGACGGTCTCGCCGGGCTTGGCCTCCCAGCTGATAGCAATATCAAGAGATTGTCCTGGCGCCAGATCGGCAAGGAAGCGCACGCCGATCTGGACTCTATCGGCTTTGAACTCTAGTGCGAAGACGTCGTTGGTCGTGCGCGTGCCCCGATTAATGACCGTCGCGATGATCTGCACCGTGCTGCCCGGTGCAGGAAATGCCGGGTCGAGGCGCACCGATGTGACGACAAGATCTGGGGCCTCAAGTTGCTGCGCCCACGCCCCGGCGCTCAGCACCAGAAGGCCGACTAGTGCTTTGAGAAGTGTTCTCAATAATTTGACCTCAATGTATGCTTCTTCCCGAGACTCAATCCCCTTCACCCCTTTCCCCCTCTCTCTCCGAGGGGAGAGGGGCCAGGGGCAAGGGTGAGCATCATGGCGGCGTCAGGCGATCTGTGCCCACGTACTCTTGCAGCGGCTTGGGGATGAGCACCGAGCCATCGGGCTGCTGATTGTTCTCTAATATTGCGACAAACAATCGCGATGTCGCCAAGCCCGAGCCGTTGAGCGTGTGCACGTATTCGGGCTTGCTCCCCCTCTCGCGCCGGAAGCGAATGTTGCCCCGTCGCGCCTGGAAGTCCTCACAGTTGCTGATCGAGCTCACCTCATAGTAGCGATTCTGCGAGGGGATCCAGACTTCTAAGTCTATGGTCTTCGCCGACTGCTGCGCCAAGTCGCACGTGGGCAGCAGCGCCACCCGATAGTGCACGTTGAGCTCTTTTAAGATATCTTCGGCGTCCTCGACGAGGCTCTCGAGCTCTGTGTAAGACTCTTCGGGCTTGGTGAACTTAAACAGCTCGACTTTGTTGAATTGATGTATGCGGATGAGGCCCTTCTCTTCCTCACCGTAGGTGCCGGCCTCTCTTCTGAAGCACGCTGTGTACGCACAATATTTTAACGGGAGCTGCGAGCCATCGAGGATCTCATCGCGATGGAGGTTCGTGAGCAAGACCTCGGCAGTCGGGTTGAGATAGAGTTTATCTTCGGGGCAGAAGTAGACCTGGTCGGCGAACTTGGGCAACTGCCCCGCAGCGAAGAAGCTCTCAGGGTTACCCACAAACGGCGGCAAGACGGGGATGTAGCCGTTCTTCTCGGCTTGGTAGCGCAGCATGAAGCTGACGAGGCCCATCTCCAGCAGCGCGCCCTTGCTCCGATAGAGCGGGAAGCGCGACCCGGCGATCTTCGCGGCCCGCGGGAAGTCCAATAGCCCTAACTGCTCCCCAAGCTCTATGTGATTCTTGAACGGGAACGAGAATTGGGGCTTCTGCCCAAATTCTCTTAAGATCTTCTTGTCGCCCTTGTTAGGGCTGACGGGAACGCTTGCATGGGGCAAATTGGGCAGGCGAGCGAGAAAATCTTGGATCTCTTGTTCGATCTGGGCGAGCTTACTATCGAGCGCTTTGATCGTATCGGAGATCTGCCCCATCTCGGCGATGAGGGCTTGGGCCTCGCTCTCTTTCTTCTCGCGCTTGAGTTGCGCGATTCTTTCGGTCGCTTTGTTGCGCTGCGCCTTGAGCTGCTCGACCTGCCCGATGAGCGTGCGGCGTTCCTCGTCAAGCTTGAGCAGCGGGCCTAAAGATATAGCCTCATCTCTGGTGCGCAAGCGCCGCTCGACCTCTTGAGGGTTCTCGCGGATCAGTTTGATGTCCAGCATCGTGCCATCTCCCTGAGGGTATTAGGGTAACGCTTATTGT
>JAILZC010000002.1 GCA_023512665.1 Candidatus Bipolaricaulota bacterium
ATTCTATGGCGACCGTAAAGACTGCTATATCACTTGAAGATTCGCTTTTTGAGAAGGCAGAGGCGCTAGCAAAAAAGATGAAAGTCTCGCGCAGCCGGCTCTTCGCGTTGGCGTTGGAGGAATTTCTCCGCCGCCATCAGAACCAACAATTGCTAGAGCAGCTCAATGCTGCTTATGACGACGCACCAGACCCTGAAGAAGAGGCCCTGCTGCGCGCGGCACGGCACTCGCACCGACGCCTGGTGGACGACGAGTGGTGATCCGACAGGGCGACATCTATTGGGTTGATCTTGGTGCACCCACAGGGTCTGCGCCAGGCTATCGCCATCCCTGCGTTGTCGTCCAAAACGATCTCTTTAACCGCAGCCGCATCAACACGGTCGTCGTCTGCGCCCTGACTTCCAATCTCAAGCGCGCCAAAGCCCCAGGGAACGTCTTACTCGATCCAGGTGAAGCGAACTTGCCCAAGCGCAGTGTCGTCACCGTCTCGCAGATCTTAACCGTTGACAAGTCTCAACTTGGCGAGCGGATCGGAAGACTATCAGCCCAACGGGTGCGTCAGATCCTCGACGGGATACGCCTCGTCCTAGAGCCACGAGAGTGAGAAACTACCGATCCTGAAGCTCGTATTTCTCCTCCAAGAAGCGCAGAACCCGCGCGTCCACGAACTGAGAGTCCTTCTGCAGGCGCATCTCCAAGTTCTCTGTATTGTGAAAGTCTATGAGCGCCTGGCGCGTCGCCCCGTCCAGCCTGCCGTGGGGCTCCCCCTTGTAGTACCCCAAGGCTTTGAGCATCGTCTGCACGCGCCGAAGCGTGGCCGCGCTGAGCTTCACCCTTCGCTCTGTAAGGCCAAAGTAGAGCTCATGCAGATCCAACAGCCGCGCCAGCTCCTCGATGGGCTCCGCATGATCGTCTACTCTCAAATCAATCATTCTGTCTGTGAACTCCCCGTAGCCGCCCCTCTCTTTGACGACCACAAGGGCTGCCGACTGCTGGCCGCGCCGGTCGCCTCCCGCCCGCTGCCCCGTGCGCAGCGCTTCTAGAAGCTTCTTCCACAGCGGCCCGCGCGTCCCCTCGAACGCCTGAGCCATCGCCTCGACGGTCTTGCGGCTCACTAAGATATTTCCCTGCACTGCAAAATTCTCCCCGACGATGTACCCCGCCCACGGATAGCACTTCTTGCCCGTAAACGCCGCCGCCCGCCCCTGAGCATCTACGATCCCAACTTGGCGATGCTCGCGCCCTTCATCAGTCTCTAAGAGCTTCTTCAGTGTCTCTTCCGCAGAGAAGCCCAGCTTTAACATGGCCAAGCCGCGCGGGCCAAAGCTCGTATTTGCATAGGCTTGGGTGGCGATCGCGCCGACGTTCGCTTCCGCCCAGGGCACGACGGCTCCTACTGCTAAGAACTTCGACTGCACCGCCACGCCCCACTCCCCAGCTTTCACGTCGCACGCCACAATCGAGAATGTTGCCAGCATAGACCTCCCCCACCATATTTTATTCCGTGCTTTCCGTTCCCTTCCGTGCTCTCCGTGATTCGAACGCTTGGGCCCGCAGCTCCCTCCAGCGCTCCAGACGCTTCTTAATTTCGCTTTCGTAGCCCGCTTCTTTAGGATGATAGAATCTCTTGCCCTGCAGACTCTGGGGGAGACACTCCATCGGCGCGACCCCTTGGGGGAGGCTGTGCGCGTACTGATAGCCCTCCCCGTAGCCGACTTCTCGCATCAGTTCTGTAACGGGGTTTCTCAGATGAAGCGGCACGGGCTCGTTGCGCGTCGTCTCCACCGCTTCGCGGACTTGGCCAAACGCTTTGTAGACAGAGTTGCTCTTGGGCGCGGTTGCGAGATAGATCACAGCTTCGGCGAGCGCCAGCTCCCCCTCCGGCGAGCCCAAGAAATCATACGCGTCCTTTGCGGCAACAGCGACAGAGAGAGCTTGCGGATCGGCCAGCCCAATGTCTTCGACGGCCATGCGTATTAATCTTCTTGCGATATAGAGCGGGTCTTCGCCCCCAGCGAGCATCCGCGCCAACCAATAGAGCGCCGCGTCAGGGTCAGAGTTTCTTACGCTCTTGTGCAGCGCACTGATCAGATTATAGTGCTCTTCTCCGGCCTTGTCGTAGAGGGGGAGCTTGCGCTGGGCTATCTCTTGGACGGTCTTTACGTCAATGAGATCTTTCGTCGTCTCGGCGGCAAGCTCCAAGAGATTGAGGGACCGTCGGGCGTCGCCGTCACAATACTGAGCGATAAACTCTTCAGCCTCGGGGGTCATCGTGAGATTGCGCGCACCAAGGCCGCGCTCGCGGTCCGCTAAAGCGCGTCTGAGAATCTTTTTTATATGCTCTAGGCTGAGGGGCTGCAGTACAAAAACCTGCGAGCGCGACAGCAAGGGCGCGATGACCTCAAACGACGGATTTTCCGTCGTCGCTCCGATTAAGATGATCGAGCCCTCTTCCACGTAGGGCAGAAAGACGGCTTGCTGCGCTTTGTTGAAGCGATGGAGCTCATCCACGAAGATCACGTCGCGGGTTCTATAACTGAAGAATTTTCTCTTGGAGCGATCCATCGCGCCTTGGATCTCTTTGATCGAGGAGCGCGTGGCGCTGAAGGCTACAAAGTCTGCGCCGCACGAGCGGGCGATGATCCAGCCCAACGTCGTCTTCCCTGTCCCCGGCGGCCCCCATAAGACTAACGAGCGAATTTCGTTCTGCTCGATCATCTTTCGGAGGGGCTTGCCTGGGCCGACTAAGTCTTCTTGGCCCACGAACTCTTCTAAGCTCTGGGGGCGCATCCGTTCAGCAAGGGGCGGGCGCTTGGCGCCGGGCTTCATCATACAGATATTCTAAGCTGGCGTTAAGCTGTGGGCAAGTGGCTTACTTCCCCCTCACCCCTTTCTCCCCTCGCCCTCAGACCTCTCCCCCACCCCCTCCCCCTTTGGGGTCTTAGGGACGGGGGGTGAGGGTACAGGTGTCAAGCCCCCTCCCTGGCCCAAGATGCGCGATCTTTCCGCGCATTCGCAAGGCAAACTGTCAGAATGCGAACGCAGATGACTATAATGAACTTACCCCAAAGCGGGGAGGGATGGGCATGGAGCATCCGCCAGCCCTAGTGTGCCAGAGGGGTTGCTTGCTGGAGGGGGTAGCATCGCAGAAGCTCCCGCCATGTCGAGAGTATCAGCGTGGGGAGCAGATCGCTCCAAGAGAGGGCGTTTTTGTGATCTGTCGTGGGCCGCTGGGGTGCGTGTGGGGGCCTGAGCCGGAGAGGAGCTGTCTCGAGATACTTGGGCCAGGGGATATATGGGAGAGTTGGGAGTGCGCAGCGAGGGAGTGCCAGGCGTGGGCCTTGGGAAAAGTTCTGGGGCACTGGGTCAAGCGAGCGCAGTGACTGGAGCTGCTGCGCAACCCCATCGTCGAGGAGCGCTTTGTGAGCCATGAGCGTCAGCGTTCGCGGAGGCTGCACGAGTGGCATCTCGTCTTGGCGCGGGGGAGTGTGCGGGCGCGGCTGGCGTGGCAACTGATAGACCTGGCGCAGCGCTTTGGGGAGCGCGAGGAGCGGACCCAAGAGGTCTTCGTTCCCATCTGTCTGACGCAGGAGCAGCAGGCCCAGCTGATCGGGGCGACGCGGGCGCGGCTATGGGAGGCGTTGCGGGAGTTCGAGCGCAAGAGGTGGCTGGTCTGCGGCCCCGAGGGTTTTTGGGTCCGTGATGAGGGGGCCTTGCGGCGGCAAAGCTTCGAAGGGTTGCAGCATTTACCTCAAAATGTTCCCTTTTAGACATTTGCTCTATTTTAGACATTTGTTCCGAATTAGACTTATTTTTTGTTGTGGAGGGCTTATAATAGAGCCAACCGAGAGAGGAGGTGGTTGCTGGGAGTTCCCAGAGTGTTGTAGAGGCTAAGCTTCAAAACCCAAAGCATTCTCTCGCGAGAGAAAAGGAGGTAGGTTCACGTGCGCACGATCAAACTCTTAGCGATCATCGGGTTGGCGGTGGCACTGGTGGGCGCGTTGATAACCCCAGCATTCGCAGCGGACAAAAAAGTAGTAGAGATTGTGAACAGGACAGGAAGAGACGTTTCTACTTTGACTATCACGTTTGCAGGCACCGGCGGGAATCTCACGGTTACCGATGTAAAAGCGACAACCTGCCCTGCTCAACCTGCTCCAACTGTAACTGTCCAAGCGAATACAGCAACTATCCAGTGGCCTACTAACTGTGTTGCTAATAACGCAACTGTATCTTTTATAGCCGAGACAATACACGGTCCTCTGGCTTTTGCAGGAGGTAACTGGCAGACCACTCCACCTGGACCACAGCCTCTCCCGGTCCAGGCTGCAGATGTGACAATGAGGAGTGTCCCTACCCTAACCGAGTGGGGCTTGATCGCGCTGGCGGTGCTCTTGGCCGGCGGCATGGGGTATATGATCTATCGCCGCCGCCCGGCCCTGCGCCCCGCCGCGCCCTAACCGGATCGGCATAAGCCAGTCAGGCTCGATGGCCCCCGCCCGCGGGCACCGGGCGGGGGCCTTCCTCTGCATCTGAATCACGGAAGGCACGGAAGGACCCACGGGAAGCACGGAAGACGGCTTCAGTGAAAGCGACTATGCGCTCAGGGATCACGACGCAGCCGAAAGTACTCCTCGCGCGTCATGCTCACGGTGCGCATGTTCGTGCGGATGATCGTCACGGGGATCTCATCGTACCTAGGAATGATCACGGGGCGACGCGCCTTGGGGTGATCGTAAACCAGATGAGCCCCGCGTTGGCGCACAAAGACGCAGCCGTACTTCTCGAAGATCCGCACTTGGGTCTGCCAGTCGGTGGGCGTGAGCTTGGGCATCAGCGTGAAGCTGGCAGGGGCAGCTCAAGGCGCCCAATGAAATACTCCGGGCGCTCCAGGGTCTCTCCCTGGGCGACAAGGCCAGCCTCCTCGAGCAATCCTTGGAGGGTGCCCTTCTTCGCGGTCTCTTCCAAAAAGATCTCGAAGGCTTCGTGGAGGTTTCGCCAAGCCTCTTCGACGGTGCGCCCGCAGGAGGCGAGATCCAGTTCGCGGCAGTATGCCGTGTACATCTGGCCTTCGCGCCAGACCTCGCCGGTGAGGCGCAGCATCTTAGGAGAACGTGAGCGTTTCACGACATGGCGCATAGAGATCACCACCGAGATAGTACGCCCTGGGCGGGCATCCTGCAAGGGAGGTGAGAGCCGACGCAGCCCATAAAGCAGCCGGAGACGCCCAAAGCGCATACACACTCAAATCTTCACAAAAGGAGGGAAGGAAGATGCGCGGGATCAAAGTCTTAGCGATCATGGGGTTGGCAGTGGCGCTGGGAGCAGTGCTGGTATTAGCACAAGCTACCCGTTATCTCTTACAGATTACCAATCCAGGTCCAAGTCCAGCTCAGATGCTAACGATAACACTTCGTGCTACTGATCCTAAATTTCAGGTGATCACAGCATCAGTGATAGCTCAGCCGCAAACATGTCCGGAACCTCAGGTAAATATAGAAGGTAAAGCGATAGTACACATAAGGTGGAGCAGGCTGTGTGTAGGAGCAAGAGCTGAGGGTACTGTTAGGGTTCAAGTCATGACAAGCTTTCCCGCAACTCATGATATTTTGGCCGTTTGGACCGGCGAAAAAGATTCATGGAGAGGCGAAGTTACAATTCTAGAATTCAGTAGTGTTCCCACCCTAACCGAGTGGGGCTTGATCGTGTTGGGACTCCTGCTGGCGGGCTCGCTGGCGTTTATGATCCGAAGGCGCTTGGCACCCAGGCCCGCAGGAGCGTGAGAACCTTGGAATCACGGAAGGCACGGAATGCGCCACAGAAGACACGGAAGGACCCCATTCCGTGCGTTCCGTGAATCGTCCGTGCCCTCCGTGATTCAAACTGATAGAAAGGAGTTCCTATGGCGCGCAAGAAGCACAAGCACACCCAGAAAGAACACCTCGCTGTTGAAAAGCGATTCGATCACTTCGTGACCACGACCGTGACGCGCCTGCACAACTGCTGGCAGCGCAACGGGGTAATTCTCCGGGCGTGGGCCGTCTTCGCCATGATGATCGCGCTCTTCACCACGCTCTTGCTCGTTCTCAATCTCTACACGGGCTTCGACGCGTGGCTCAACGTCGTCACGGCTCAGATGCTCGCCGTGGCGTTATGGCTGCTGGGCGCGGAAGGCAAGGCCGTCGGCACCATCGTCACGTCCAAAGTCTTCTCGGCAGAGATCATCACCGAGTGCACCGCGATCTTCCCCCTTATGATCTTCTTAGCAGCAGTGATCGCCTATCCGTCACGCTGGAAGCAGAAGCTCTGGGGGATTGTGCTCGGTGTGCCCGCGATCCTCTTTGTGAACTTAATCCGGCTCGTCAGTCTCTTCTATATTGGCTATTGGTTCCCCAGCGTCTTCGAGACGGCGCATCTGTTGGTGTGGCAGTCGCTTATCATCTTCTTCGCCGTGCTCTTTTGGCTGGTCTGGGTCGAGCTCTTTGTACATCGAGGGCAAGTCCAGCGTGCGTGAGGCGAGGTGCCAGCGATGCGACCCAGCGTGCGTAGACTCGCAGTCTTCAGCGCGCAATTTCTCGTGCTCTTTGGGGGATTTCTATTGATCTACCCAGCATTGCTGCCTGCTTACAACAGCGTAGCACTCACTCTGGCCAATGCCGTTCTCTCTCAGCTACCGCTCCCTATGTACGTGCGGGCCGCCCCGGACAATAGCTGGCAGGTCTATCGGCTCCCTAGTCAAAAACTGTATTTTACCCTCGAAGCTGAATATCTCCATCTCGTCTATCTCAATCTCGCTCTCCTCCCAGCACTCTTGCTGGCTACTCCTATACCGTATCGGCAGCGCTTGAAGCTCTGGGGATGGGGGATGCTCGCTCTGGTAGGGGTGCACGCTCTTTCAGTGGTGGCTATTGTGCGCTCGGAAGTCTGCGTGCACTACGATCCCGATAACTTGGGATGCAATATTATAGAGGGTCTTTTCGGCACCGGTGGACAGCTTTTTGCTGTTGCCATCTGGGGGTTATTGACGTGGCGTTATTGGTTTCCCCAAAGATCGGGCTACGTAGCTGCTAAGCCCTAATAAGGTTGACCATGAGACTCATAAGTCGTCTTGGACTGCTCACTCTCGTGGGGATACTCATTCTCTCGCTGTGGAGCATGGTGGTATGGCCCTCTCTAGCCCACGGCTACGCGCAGATACTGATCTCTGTTCTTCAGCCCTTGATGACAAACGGAACCGAGCTCCGGCTAGAGGCCAATGCTATCAACGTATACGACAGCCATGGTACGGCGATTGTGCGTAAGAACCTCAGTAGCTTAAACGAGTTTGGCTTGCTTTTAGCTCTATTTCTTGCTGCCCCGATTATGCCCTTTCTCCAGCGTACGCGACGACTGCTCGTTGCTTTGGGAATTCAAACTTTGCTTCATATCTTAGAGATAGCCCTCTTAATCTGGATCGCCTATGAGTTTTACTTTGGCATCAACAGACACAGTTTTGCATACTGGCTCCTCAATCTTCTCATGGCTGGGAATTTGATCTTCCCTATACTGATCTGGGCCCTACTCACCTGGCGCTCGTGGCTCCCCACGCCCCAGCCCATAAGACGCCCCACCAAGGAGGCCCACCTATGACGCTGCGCCATCTCGCGATATTCACTGTAAAATTTCTCGCGCTCTTGATGGCCTGCGTCCCCTTATGGGCAGTGCTCGCCCCGTTCTACGCGGGACTCTTAGCAGGGCTCGGCAATAGCACCCTCACGTTGCTGGGCTTGCCCCCTCTGCTCTCCCTCCACGACCGCGATATTCTCTTAACTATCCCGGCACTCCATATCCAAGTCACGACGGTGACCGCGTCGTTCTACGGCGTACCGTTGCTTGTGGCGCTCGTCTGGGCTGTGCCCGCCCTCTCACGCCGGATGCGCCTGAGTCTCTTGGGCTTGGGCGCTATGGCGCTCTTCCATTGGCTCAACCTCCTCGGCCAAGTGGGGATGCTTCTGTCAAACAGTTGGCTCGGCAAGCTCTCCTCAGAGCAGCTCTTTGTCATCAGCGCCCTGGGCGATATGCTCCTGCCGGCGCTCTTCTGTATGAGTCTGGCCCTGCGCCACAGAAAGATATTCAGGGAGGCCCGACCATGAGATGGTTGCCCTTCTTCGCCAAAGTCTTGATCTTTGTGCTGGTGTTCGCCCTCACCTCGCCGGTGATACTCCCGTTCTATAGTGGGCTGCAGATCGGGCTGGTGCGACCGTTCGTCAGCTCAGATTTTGCCCTGCGCCTACAGCCCGACGGCAGCATCTACGTCTACTATAAAAACTATTCTAAGCCCGCGGTCGAGCGCGAGGTCACGAGCTTCAACGGGCTGGGACTACTGATGGCGCTCTGCTTGGCCACGCCCATTCCGTGGCGACGACGCTGGAGGCTCTTGGGCCTGAGCACACTCACGCTACTTGGCTTCCATCTCATCGCGTTATGGGGGCTGATCGCCATCTGGAATGCTATGTTCACCGGGGGTATTAACTTTACGCTGCGCTGGGCTTATATGCTCATTGCCAGCGGGGATTGGCTTGCGCCCTTGGCCAGCTGGGGGCTGTTTGGATACGCAGAGATGGCACAACGCATACGCTCAGAGAAAGTAGGTGGTACACATGCGTCGGTGTAGTCTGTTGGCGGTCGGAGTGGTGGGGTTGGCCATTGTGGGGGGCTGGGGGCTTGGCGGGGCGCAGCAGCCCGTCAGCGTAGACTGCGCCAGAGAGAGCCTGCAGAAAGCGATTGACAGAGCCGCGCCCAATACAGAGATCACGGTCACGGGGACGTGTAAAGAGAATCTCTATATCACGAAAGATCTGACACTGCGCGGCCCAAGCGCCACGCTCACATCAGTGAGCCCCTACCTCCCCGTCGTCGCTGTCACTAATGGTAAAGTGTTCCTGCTCGGTGAACCGGGCAAGCCCTTGACGATTACCGGCGGCGACCGAGGTGTCGTCACCATTGGCAAGGACGCTCACGTCGTGCTCGACCACGTGACGGTGCAAGAGAATACCTGGGGCGGAGTTCTCATCGCTGATGGCAAGGCTACGATTCAGAACAGCACGATCTCCAATACGGGCGTCGGAATTGCCGTGCTCGATAGAGCTGAGATCGTCAATAATACTATCACGAACAACCGGGGCTGCGGAGTGTGGGCCATCTCTAAAGCCCAAGGATGGGCCGTGGACGCCCACGTCTCAGGGAGCGGGAACACCATGAGTGCCAATAAAGGAGGAGATCTCTGCCCCGCAGACTTCAAGTGGCCTACAGGCTTTAAGAGATAGCGAGAGCACAGAGCTCTTGGAGCGCCGCGCGGGGATCGCGCTGCCCGAAGATCGCGCTGGCAGCGACGATAATATCAGCCCCAGCCCGCGCGATCTCGCGAATATTTTGAGCGTTGACGCCCCCATCTACTTCGATCTCGACGCTCAGACTCTTTCTCCGAATCAGCTCTCTAGCTTGGCGAATCTTTTCGAGCGTCTCAGCAAGAAAGCTCTGTCCCGCAAACCCCGGCTCCACGCTCATAATTAATAGAAAATCTATCTGAGCCAAAAATCTCTCGACGGCGCTCAGGGGCGTCTTGGGCCGCAGAGCAAGCCCCGCCCGCGCACCCATCTTGTGAATCGTCTCGACCACGGGCACGGGATCGGAGACGGCTTCTAGGTGAAACGAGATGAGATCCCCTGAGCGAATTCTAAAGTGCGGTGCGTATCTGTGGGGATCGGTGATCATCAAGTGAATATCAAAGGGAGTAGAGACTCGCTCGCGCAGCGCGTTGACGACCACCGGCCCAAACGTCAGGTTGGGCACGAAGTGCCCGTCCATCACGTCCCAGTGCAGATAGTCCGAGAGATCAGCGATCGCAAGGGCTTGGTCGAGCAGTCTCCCAAAATCTGCAGCGAGCAGCGACGGCGCGAGCTTCATGGGCTCCCCCTCACCCCTCTGCCTCCCCTCTCCCTCCGAGGGGGGAGGGGATGGGGGTGAGGGTGAAGAAAGACTGGGAAAGAGGTCTCATCGCTGCGAACTGCGCGCGATCAGCAAGAGTCTTATGAGCTGCAAGACGGCCATCGCTGCGGCAGCAACGTATGTCAACGCTGCCGCGTTCAAGACCTTCTTCACCGCTCCCAGCTCAGATTTTTCGACGATCGTCCCGCTCTCTTGGAGGATCTGCACGGCGCGGCGGCTCGCGTCAAACTCCACCGGCAACGTGACCAGCGTGAAGAAGACAAACCCGGCAAACGCCAAGAGGCCAAGCCACATCAAGGGCTTGAGCGCCGGTATGAACAACCCAATCAAGAACAGAATCACTCCTAAGTTCGTACCGAAGCTCGCCACCGGCACTACGGCGCTGCGCACCACCAAGGGGACGTAGCCGTGCGCGTCCTGCAGGGCGTGGCCCGCCTCGTGAGCAGCGACCCCGATAGCCGCTACGGATCGGCTCTCCGGGTCTGAAAGCCTCAACGTCTTGGTGCGCGGATCGTAGTGATCAGTCAGTTGCCCAGGGACGGCTTCGATGCGCACATTAAATAGCCCGGCGCGATCCAAGAGCCGCCGCGCGGCCTGGGCCGCCGTGAGCCCTGATGACGATCGTTCTTTGGCATATTTGTTATATGTCGACCAGACGCGATACTGCGCGTAGAGCGAGAGCGCCAACGCCGGCAGAATCAAGATCAAAAAGTATGTATCGAAGTAGAACATCTCGATCTCACCTCAGTTAGGTTGATTATATCAGCCCCTTGAGGCTTGCGCAACGATGGGATATCTATTATGATATATCTCGATCTTGGGGTGTGGTGCAATGGTAGCACGCCGGCCTTTGGAGCCGTGAATGGAGGTTCGAATCCTCCCGCCCCAGCAAGCTTCGCTTGACGTTCATCTTCGCCAGCCGCAGGCCGGCGAAGGCGAACGGTCCAGGCGAAGTTGGGGAGGTGCACAAGTGCTGCTGGGCGCAAGCCCTGTAGGAGTTCTGCAGGACTTCCGCACAGCTGCACGCTAGCGTGAGCGAGCTGGAACGCCTGCGAGAACGCTTGGGTTTGTTCGAGATCCCCCTCGAAGAGCTCGAGCGCCCTTTCTATCACAGTTCTTACGTGAACGAGCAGCCCCCAGGGCTCGAATCCAATGAGCGCTTAGAGTTTCTCGGCGACGCCGTCGTTGAGTTAGCCGTCGCTGAATATCTCTTTCAGAACTATCCCGACCGCACCGAGGGCGAGCTCACGAAGATCAAATCCGTCGTCGTCAGTGGCTCAGTCTTGGCCGAAAAAGCGCGCGAGCTGCGCCTGGATCAGTGCTTGCTCTTAGGACATGGCGAAGAAGAATCCGGCGGACGTGCGAATTCCAAACTGTTGGGCGACGCGTTTGAAGCCCTTATGGGATTGGTCTTTGCCCACTACGGCTACGAGCGTGCGACCGCGTTGGTGCTCAAACTCTTACAGCCGGAGATCGAGCGCGTTGCTGAGGGGCGGCACCGTCGAGATTACAAGACGCTGCTGCAAGAGTGGGCACAAGAGCAGCACGAGAAGCCCGTCTACACGCTCATCAGCAGCGAAGGGGCTGATCACTGCAAGGAGTTCACGGTGCGCGTGGACGTGAACGGCTTTTCGGCATTGGGGAAGGGGCGCAGCAAAAAGTCTGCTGAGCAAGAGGCCGCGCGCAAGCTCTATGCCCAGGTTCTGGGGGACCCCTGTCCTTGACGCCGCGCCCCGTTTTGTTTTAAATGAAGCTTGTGCGCAGCGTGCGCCCGTAGCTCAGTTGGACAGAGCAGCGGTTTCCTAAACCGCAGGTCGTGCGTTCGAATCGCACCGGGCGCACCAGACTTCGTCTGGACAAGCTTCGCTTGACGTACATCTTCGCCAGCCATTGGCTGGCGAAGGCGAATAGTCCAGACGAAGTCTGGCAATGAGCACGCAACACTCGGTAGATTTCGGTCGGCTGCGCCTGCACGGCTGGGCCGTTCTCGCCGGATTGCTAGTAGTGGGAGGCTTGCTCTTCCCCTGGGCAAATTTTGTGCAGCTCATGCTCAAGCACAGAGTGCTCACAGGGATTTTTTTTGTATTAGCTTTAATGACCCTTGAGCTGTCGGGATATTTTCTGCTCCGCGCAGTGCGCGAGCGCCCCGTCACCCAGCTCGAAGCCCTCGTCCCGCTCTTCTATAGCGCCGCGGGGGTACTCAAGCTTGTCTTCGGAGTCTTCTTCGTCATGCCCATCAACCCCCTTGCGACGGTCTATCTGCTAGGGGCGGCAGGGCTTGCCGTGGGCACGCTCTTCGTATGGCCCCAAAGCCCGCAGATTCGCGCTCTCCTCAACGGAAGAGCTTTTCGCTACAGCGCCCTCGGTGCGATAGCCCTCACGCTCATCGCTGGGGCTTGGCTCTTCTCGCTGGGCTGGGCTGGGCGTCCGATCAGCTTCAATCCTCCTATTGCTGAGTTCGTCGTCTCATCGCAGACGACCAAAGTCGGCGAGCCCATAGACTTCGACGCGAGCAGCTCTCAAGCCCGCCAGGGCAAGATCGTCAGCTACGATTGGGATTTTGGCGACGGCATCTGGCACGAAGCCCCTGCCCCCCACGGCGCCAAAGTCACCCACGTCTACTACGAGTCCGGCCAGTACGAAGTGATGCTCAGAGTGACGGATGATCGGGGCGAGGTCAGCACTGCGTACAGTCTCTTTATCACGGTGCAGGGGGAATCGGGCCTAGAGAACGTGGTGCAGCTCCCTGCCCAAGATATTGCCGGGATGGCTTGGGATGGCTCTCGGCTGTGGTTTGTAGACTCGAAGAACAGAGTGCTTTACTCCCAAGCCGAGCTCTCTGGGCAGACATGGACTCAGCACACTCTCTCCAAGGAGATCCAATGGCCCGCAGGGATCGAGTGGGACGGCCAGAATTTTTGGCTCGCCGACGGTGCTACGATGATCATCTATAAGCTCTCCACAGAGAACTTTGAGATTCTCTCTCACTGGGCGTACCCCGGCACGATCCCCGCGGACTTGGCCTGGGACGGAAAGTATCTGTGGGCCATAGACGAGATAGACTCAACGCTCTATGCGTTCGATCCAAGCGATGGCCGCACGGTCAGAGAGATCAAGCTCGATCAAGAGATCTTCCCAAGACCCGTGGGGGTAGCGTGGGACGGCATCGCGCTGTGGGTCTCGGATATGCACTACGGCGTCCGACGCATTGACCCAGAGAACGGTCGAATCCTCGGGACGATGGCCGCGCCGGAGGGCGGCTCGTATCCCATCGCGTTGGCGTGGGATTCGGGCAGCCAGGGCTACGGGCGGCTCCTCGTCGCGGATCGCGACACGAAGAAGCTCTATCAGTTGAGGGTGAAGGCGTGGGGCAAGGAGAAGCCCGGAAAAGGCGCGGGCGTGAGCCCGTAAACCAGACTTCGTCTGGACTGCTCGCCGTGCCGCCTTCGGCGGCACGATGAACGTCAAGCGAAACTTGTTCAGGCAAAGCCTGGCCCCTCTCCGTGCCGGGGAGGGGCCGGGGGAGGGGCCTTCATATGGACGATCTCGAAGCAAAACGCTACTGGATCGCGCTCACGCTCATCCCCAATTTAAGCCCACGGAAGTTTCACATTCTGTTAGAGAACTTCTCAAGCCCCCAAGAGATCTGGGAAGCCCCACTGACACGACTGAAAGAGATCCCCGGCTTTGCCGAGTCCGCCGAGACTTTTTGTGCCCATCGTGAGAAAGCCAACGTCGAGAGAGCCCTGGAGCAGATCGCGCAGCTTCAGCTTAAAGTCGTGACGCTCGCCGATGAGGGCTATCCAGAGCCGTTGCGGGCTATTGCAGATCCTCCGCCGGTGCTCTACCTGCGCGGGGAGTACATCGAGAAAGACAAATTAGCCCTCGCGATCGTGGGCACGCGCCGGGCGACTTCGTATGGGAAACGCATCGCCCAGCAGTTCGCTGGGGAGCTGGGCCGATTGGGGTTTACGATCGTGAGCGGGCTCGCTGAGGGCATTGATACGGCGGCGCATCGGGGCGCGCTCAAGGCCAATGCCCGCACGATCGCTGTGCTCGGCAGCGGCTTCACCCGGCCCTACCCCCAGAGCAATCAAAAGCTCTTAGAAGAGATCGTCGCGTGCGGCTGCGCCCTGACGGAGTTCGCCCCCGACGTCGCTCCCGACAAATGGACTTTTCCCCAGAGAAACAGAATTATCAGCGGGCTGAGCCGGGGCGTGCTCGTCGTGGAAGCGCCGGAAGATAGTGGCGCTCTGATTACCGCGCGCTGGGCGCTAGAGCATAACCGAGAGGTCTTCGCTGTACCAGGGCCCATCACGAGCGACTCTCAGCGCGGCTGCCATAAACTCATCAAAGACGGAGCCAAGCTCGTTGAGAGCGTCACGGATATCTTAGAAGAGTTCAAAGACCTGCGGGCGCTTTTTACGGTGCGTCGCGAACGGCCCGCGCCGGCGCAGAAGCCCACGCTCTCCCCTCTCGAAGAGAAGATCTTCTCAGTGTTAGAATTCGAGCCGATGCACTTTGACGAGATCGTGAGCAAGACTGGGCTCTCCGTGAGCGAAGTCTCCGAAGGGCTGTTGACGCTCTCCCTGCAGGGGGTCGTGCAAGAGCTTGAGGGCAAGCACTACGTGAAGTTGCCGTGAGGAGTACTTTCAGAACTTGGGCTTGAGGCCGGCTTGTTTGTACAGCTGAGTGATCTCTTTGCCAAGCTGGAGGTATGGCTGGATCATCTCGTGGAGGGCATCACGGAGCGAAGCACGACATTCTTCCAGAGTGCGCCCCTCTGTGATGACCTCGGGCCACTCTACCAACTGCCCCATATAGCCGGACTCGATCTTCGTGTACTTCGCCGTATAAGAGAGCAGAACTATAGCATCCTGATTGATACCATAGACCACGATTGGGTAAAGTCCCTCATCAGTTGCTTCTTTAAAGAACTGAGCTAGGGAATCGAGGACTGCATCGTTCATGCTAACACCACTTTTTGTATTTTACTGCAAACCGAGCACAAAAGTCAAAAGAGGCAAAAAGTCTTATTAAATGTTCGATCTGAGCCGACCTCTGGAAATTGGAAATCCCCATAGAAAACA
This sequence comes from Candidatus Bipolaricaulota bacterium, assembly GCA_023512665.1. Taxonomy (GTDB): domain Bacteria; phylum Bipolaricaulota; class Bipolaricaulia; order RBG-16-55-9; family DRXL01; genus JANXCC01. The sequence continues at coordinate 15,078 of JAILZC010000002.1, forward strand.
GTTACAATTTGAGCCCAGAAAGGAGCCCTCATGGAACGAACTTTTGTGATGCTCAAGCCCGATGCCGTCAAACGACGGCTCGTCGGCGAAATCATCAAGAGAATCGAAGCCAAAAACTTAAATATCATCGCTCTAAAGATGATCCACATAGACAGAAAACTCGCGGAGACCCACTACGGCGAACACCGCGAAAAGCCGTTCTTTAAAGATTTAGTAGATTTCGTCACCAGCGGCCCCGCTGTCGCCATGATCGTCGAGGGCCCAAACGCCATCAGCGTCGTCCGCACCATGATGGGCGCCACCAACCCCTTCAACGCCGCTCCGGGGACAATTCGGGGAGACTTTGGACTCGATTTGACTCAGAATCTCATCCACGGGTCTGATTCCCCACAGTCCGCCCAGCGCGAGCTCGCACTCTTCTTCCCCGAAGAGACCTAACCCCCCAACCCCCTTCCCGAAACGGGAAGGGGGAGCTCCCCTCTCCGTGCCGGGG
>JAILZC010000020.1 GCA_023512665.1 Candidatus Bipolaricaulota bacterium
GCGGTCCTGCCAGTCATTCAAGACGTAGACCGTCGCTGCAATCAGGCTGAAGGAGATGAACGCCCACAGGGCGGCCTCTACACGCGCGGGGGAACGGAGCCCGCCGGAAAAGATCAACGCCGCGAAGATGAAGGTGTTCTTGATCCAATCCGGGAAGCGCAGGAGCCGGCAAAAGGCCCACGCCCGTTCGACGACGGCGCTGGCTCGCTGCGGCGGAGCGACGGCGAGCGTACAATTGACGGCTCGGAGTTCGGCTTGGTCAGGGGTCGCCATGAACAGAACTCCGCAATGAGAAATGCGGTCGCTGTCAAGAGAGTGCGCTTGTGGCGGTGTTTTTCTCGCAGCGAGCGCTACGCCAGCCGGTCGATGACAGCGTCGGTGAATTCGCGTGTCGATGCCTGACCGCCGACGTCCCGCGTCAGGTGCTTGCCCTCGGCGTAGACGTCTTCAATGGCGCGCTGGAGGCGCCGGGCCGCCGCTTCCTCGCCCAGATGGAGCAACATCAGCGCGGCCGACTGCATCAGGGCGGTCGGGTTGGCGACGCCTTTGCCGGCAATGTCCGGGGCGCTGCCGTGCACCGCCTCGAAGACGGCGTGCTCGTCGCCCATGTTGGCCCCCGGCACCAGGCCGAGCCCCACGACCAGCCCGGCGGCCAGGTCCGAGATGATGTCGCCATAGAGGTTCGGCATCAGCAGGATGTCGAACTCCTCGGGGCGCATCACCAGTTGCATCGACGCGTTATCGACGATCAGCTCGTTGTACTCGATCTCGGGGAACTTCGCCGCCACTTCGCGGCAGCAGCGCAGAAACAGGCCGTCGCCGAGTTTCATGATGTTGGCTTTGTGAATCGCCGTGACCTTTTTGCGGCCCACGCGCCGCGCGAAATGGAAGGCGTATTCGGCGATGCGCACCGAGGCCTTCCGCGTGATCACCTTAAGGCTGGTGACCACTCCGGGGACGACTTCGTGCTCGAGGCCCGAGTAAAGGTCCTCGGTGTTTTCGCGAAAAATGATCAGATCGATCGGCGTGTCCTCGTAGCGGGTCTTCAGGCCGCGAAAGGTCTTCACCGGGCGGACGTTGGCGTACAGGTCGAACCGCTTGCGAAGGGCGACATTCAGGCTCTGAAAGCCGCTCGCCACGGGCGTCGTGACCGGGCCCTTCAACCCCACCATCGTGCGGCTCAAGGACTCGAGCACAGGCTCGGGGATGGCGCCCCCGCTCTGGAGGATCAATTCCTGGTTCAGCTCGGCCCGCTCCCACACGATGGGAACGCCGGTGGCCTCGAGCACCCGGACCGTCGCCTCGGCCACCTCCGGGCCGATGCCGTCGCCGGGGATCAGCGTGACAGAATGCGGCATGCTTTCTCATTCTCGCCGATCCGGCGCCCGCTAGAATGGAGACTCATGGCCGAGATCAAGCGCGCGCTCATCAGTGTGACGGACAAGACCGGAGTGGCCGATTTTGCCGCCGAGCTGGCCGGCCTCGGCGTGGAAATCCTCTCGACGGGCGGCACCGCGCGCCTGCTGCGCGAGCGCGGTCTGGCGGTCAAAGACGTCTCCGAGGTCACCGGTTTCCCCGAAATGCTCGACGGGCGCGTCAAAACGATCCACCCGCGGATCGCCGCCGGCGTGCTCGCCGTCCGCGCCAAGCCGGAGCACATGGCGGCTGTCGAAGCGCACCAGATCCCGCTGATCGATATGGTGGTGGTGAACCTGTACGCCTTCGAGCAGGTCGCCGCGCGGCCCGACGCCACCGCCGAAGAGCTGATCGAGAACATTGACATCGGCGGGCCGACGCTGATCCGGGCCGCCGCCAAGAACTATCAGGACGTGGCCGTCATCGTTTCGCCGAGCGATTACCCGGCGGTCATCGCCGAGCTCAAGGCTCAGGGCGGACTCTCGCCGGCCACGCGCTGGGAGCTGGCCAAGAAAGCATTCGCGCTCACCGCCGACTACGACGCTGCCATCAGCGCCCGCCTGGCGAGCCTCACCGTCGAAGACGGGCGCTTCACCGACCGGCCGGAAACGCTGCCTCCGGTCCTCCGGCTGCGCGTGCCGCGCCGGCTGAGCCTTCGCTACGGGGAAAACCCGCACCAGCAGGCGGCGCTATACGCTTCCGGAAGCGAGGGCGTGGCCGGCGCCGAGCAACTCCAGGGCAAGGAACTCTCTTTTAACAACCTGGTCGATCTCGATGCGGCCTGGCAGCTCATTGGCGAGTTCTCGGCGCCCGCGGCCGCCATCATCAAGCACACCAACCCGTGCGGCTGCGCCGAAAGCGAGCGCCTCGCCGACGCCTACCGCCGGGCCTTTGAAGCCGATCCGGTTTCGGCGTTCGGCGGCGTGCTCGCCTTCAACCGCCCGCTCGATGAGGAAACGGCCGCCGAAGTCGCCAAGACCTTCATCGAGGCGATCGCCGCCCCCGATTATTCGTCCGAAGCGCTCGAAGTGCTGTCCCGAAAAAAGAACCTGCGCCTGGTGAAGATTGTCCGGCCGGCCGCCGACCAGCTCGTGCTCAAATCGATCAGTGGAGGATTGCTGGCGCAGACGCCGGACGTGGCGCGCTTTGACCGCGCGCGCGCCCAAGTGAAGACCCAGCGCCGGCCCACCGAGCGCGAATGGCAGGCGCTCGAATTCGGCTGGAAGGTCGTCAAACACGTCAAATCGAACGCCATCGTCTACGCCGACGAGGCGTTCATCCCCGTGAGCATGGACTATTTAGCACTCGTGGGCGTCAAGCAGATCTTAGAGAACCTCAAGATGGTCCGCGAGATCTTAGAACACCCCATCGAGGTGTCGCTCGTCATCCCGACGTTCTACGATGGGCGCAACCGCAAGAGCCGCGAGGTCTTAGAGAGATTAGAACTGCACTTTGGTGCCAAAGTCACTGAGCCCATCCGCGCCAATGTGCGCCTGGCCGAAGCCGCAAGCCACCATCAGACTATTTTTGAGTACGACCCCAGCTCGCACGGAGCCAGAGACTATAAAAATCTAGCGGAGCGCGTGCTCAGCGAAGCGCCGAGCACCAATGGCCATCACGCTCAGCAAGTGCAGGTGATCGCCCGATGAAGCCGCGTCGCTCTATCGCCCACGACCCGCTCGCCGAGAGCGAGATCATGAAAGATTTTTATAAGCCCACGTCAAAAGATTCTCAAGAGTCCGCACCGGGGCTGGTGAAAGCGACGTTCTACTTGACCCCAGATGATATTATCGCACTGGAGGAGTTGCAGCTTGCGATCCGCAAGCGCACCGGGCGCAAAGCCAACAAATCCGAACTCATGCGCGAGGCCATTGCGCTCCTGGTGAAGGAGTACTCCAAATGATATGATGGGCGTGGGAGATGCTCTATGCTCGCCCTGCCCGACATCGAGCAGATCACGCTGGAGCTTGTCGCCCAGATTCCCAAGGGCAGAGTCGCGACGTTTCGTGAGATCGCTCTTGCGCTTGGCGATCCCATCGCTGCGCGCGCCGTGGGCTCGATCCTCGCGCAGCACAAAAGAGACTGCCCCAGCCATCGCGTCGTGAGCTTCGATGGCACAGTCACAGAAGAACAAGCTCAGCTCCTCCAAGCTGAGGGCGTCCCCGTCAAGGGCGGCCGCGTGCTCTCGCTGACGCAATTGCTCTTCCGCGATTTTCGCGGCGAGAGACCTCTCCAAAAGCTCCAAGAGATCCAAAACGCCATCCGAGCGCAGATGCACCTCGCCTCCGATAGAACCGACTATCATACCGTGGGCGGGGTGGATCTCTCGTACATGGGAGCCCAAGGCGTCGTCGCCTATGTGCGCTTGGAGCTATCCAGCTTAACTCTTCTAGATACGCACACTCTTGCCCAGGAGGTGCGGTTTCCCTATATTCCGAGCTACTTAGCATTCCGCGAGCTGCCGGTGATGCTCGCCCTGCTGCACACGCTCAAGGAGCAGAACGCTCTGGCTGATATCACTTTTGTCGATGGCACGGGGACGCTCCATCACCGCCAAGCGGGCATTGCTTCTCAGTTGGGCGTGATGCTCGACATCCCCACGATCGGGATCACGAAATCGCTCTTGCACGGTAAGCCTGAGAAAGATCTCCAAACTGTAGCACCCGGCGAGATCTGCTACATTCGCATTGAGGGGCAGCGAGCCGGGGCTGCGATCAAACCCTCAGATTCGTCTGAGCCGTTCTTCGTCTCGCCGGGGCATCGTGTGGACTTAGAGACCGCGATTGAGTTAGCCAGGCTGACACTGAAAGATCTCTTACCAGAGCCGATTCAGCGCGCTCACGACGCGAGTCGCCGCGTCGCCCAGGCGCTGAAACATCCCAAAAGCCCTCAACGAGGGCTGTTCGACAAGATGTGATTTAGGTCGTACAATACCATCCAACGCTCTCACAGCGAGGGGATGATTATGACGCGCTCAGAAGCACTCGCACTCGTCCAAGAGTACACGAAGAATCAGAATCTCATCAAGCACATGCTCGCGGTCGAGGCCGCCATGCGGGCCTATGCGCGAAAATTCGGGCAGGACGAAGAGGGCTGGGGCCTGGCGGGCCTGCTCCACGACTTCGACTACGAAAAATATCCCAACAACGAGCATCATCCCACCCAAGAGCACCCGTCGGTCGGCGTGGGGATTCTGCGTGAACGCGGCGTCTCGGAAGAGATTTGCCAAGCGATCTTGGGACACGCCTCGTACACCGGCGTCCCGCGCACGTCGCTTATGGCCAAGGCCCTCTTCGCCTGCGATGAGCTCACCGGGCTGATCGTCGCGACGGCGCTCGTGCGCCCTAGCAAGAGCTTAGCTGAAGTGACCGTCGAGGCCGTCAAGAAGAAATGGAAGGACAAGGCGTTCGCGCGCGGGGTCAACCGCGAAGAGATCGAGCAGGGTGCGCGGGAACTGGGCGTCCCCCTCGACGAGCATATAGACTTCGTGATCCGAGCGATGCAGGGGATCGCTCCGCAATTAGGGCTGTAGTGTTCGTGGTGCGGTGAGGACAGGCGTGCTATAATCGTTTTGGTGAATCTCCTGTGCCCGATTCTGAGTTTGCCAGAGCGTTGCCCAAGAACCGTGAGGCCGAGCAGGTTATTCTCGGGGCGTCCATGTTGGAGCCGGAAGCGACCATCCCCCAACTGCTTCAGTCCCTCCAGCCCGACGATTTCTATTGGAAAGCCCATCAGATCATCTATCGGGTGATTCTCGAACTCTTTGAGGGCGGAAAACCCGCCGACCTCATCACGGTGGGCAACCGGCTGGATGAGCTGAACAAGCTCGACGATGTGGGCGGTCGGGCGTACTTGAGCGAGCTGGTCGCGAAAGTGACCACGACGGCCAGCGTGCCCTATTATGCCGAAATTATCAAGAAGAAAGCGATCCTGCGCGCGCTCATCGAGGCAGGCCACGAGATCGCCGAGCTGGGGTTCCAAGAAGAATCTGAGCTCGAGCCCCTGCTCGATGCCGCCGAGGAGAAGGTCTTTCAAATCTCGCGCTTCCAGCTCAAGCAGAATTTCTATCTCATCCGGGACTTTCTTCATGAGCATCTGGAGCACTTAGAGAGGCTGCAACGCGATCCCTCGCAACACGCCGTGACCGGCCTGCCCACGGGCTATCGAAAGTTCGACGAGATGACGGCGGGATTGCAGCCATCAGATCTGATCATCGTGGCGGCGCGCCCCAGCGTGGGCAAGACGTCACTGGCGCTCTCCATCGGGCGGAACATGGCGTTGCGCTTCGGCAAGTGCGTGGGATTTTTTAGCCTGGAGATGACCAAGGAGCAAGTCTTAGAGCGACTGCTCTGCGCGGAGGCGCGTATTAACTTACATCGGCTGCGCGGGGGGTATCTCCAGACGGATTCAGAGTCCTGGCGCAGGATTATCAACGCGGCGAGCAGGCTTCAGAACAGCAAGATCATCATTGACGACACGCCCAGCATCTCGGTGCTGGAGCTGAAGGCCAAGGCGCGGCGCATGAAATCTGAGCACGGGCTGGATGCGCTCTTTGTGGACTATTTACAGCTCGTTGAAGGCGGGGGACGCAGCGACGTGCGGGAGCAAGAGGTGGCCTACATTGCGCGGTCGCTCAAGGGCTTGGCGCGCGAGTTGAATATCCCTGTGATAGCGTTGTCGCAGCTTTCGCGCGCGCCGGAGCGCCCACCGCGCAAGCCGAGATTGTCAGACTTGCGCGAATGCGTGACTGGTGACACCCAAGTGATTGATGGGAAGACCGGCGATCTGTTAGAAGTCCGAAACATCCGTCCCGGGATGACCGTGGTCGCGCTCGATCATGAGCAACGTCTGCGCCCAGCGCGTGTGCTCGACGTCATCCCCAAGGGCGTCAATCACGTATACAGGGTGCGCGTGCAGACAGGGCGCGAGATCCGTGCGACTGCGGCGCATCCGTTCTTAACCCCAGAGGGGTGGCGTCCTTTGCGGGATTTGGCTCCAGGGGATTTGATCGCAACAATGCGATCCGTCACACTTCCTGGGGAACCGCGTCCTCCGGAACTCTGCCGGTTACTTGGGTATTTGACTGGCGATGGCACGTATCTGCGCCATCGCGAAGTTGGGTTTATCAACTCCGATCCCGCTTTGGTTCAAGACGTTATTGATATTGCGCGCAGGCACTTTGCTATAGAGGTCTCGGCGCGGCAGCGTTTTACAAGCGAACAAGTAGCGTTCGTCAAAAAGAATTCTCGTGGGTACGGCCAGCCTTATGGGAACCCCCTGCGGAATTGGTTGCGCGGGCTGGGGCTGGTGGGGCAACGATATGACCAAAAGAGCGTTCCTGGTTGGATTCTGACTGCTAACGCTCAAGGCATTGCTGAATACCTGGGAGGCCTCTTCGCTACTGATGGGACTATAGTGCGCAGATCGGAAGGATATTGGGATGTGAAATTGTGCACGACAAGCCTTCAGTTAGCCAAACAAACCCAGTATCTATTGGCTCGCTTGGGTATTGTGTCAGGGATAACATCAGGCTATAAGAGTGCAAAGGCTACGTGCCCTATCTATGCGGTGTATGTGTCGCGAAGTGAAGATAACTTGAGAAAATTTGCCTTGCTTATTCCCTTACGGGGGAGAAAGGCTCTTTTAGCTCAAGAGCTTCTTCTCTCCATGCCGCGCCGACAGACAAATAGTGGCCTTGAAGCCTTACCTCCTTCTGTTTCTCTGTTGATCAATCAACGGCGTCAAGAGCAAGGCCTTTCTCACGCAGCTGTGGGATATCGCTGTGTGGGAAAGCGTATCTCTCGCTCACGCGCAGCCGCCGTTGCTGAACGATTAGGCGATTCATTGTTGCATCAATGGGCCGCAAGCGACCTTCTCTGGGAGAGAATCGTCTCGATCACGCCTGAGGGTGAGGAGCCGGTCTGGGATTTGGTCGTAGAAGATGTCCATAACTTTGTAGCCAATGGAATTGTTGTGCACAACTCTGGCGAGATCGAACAAACGGCCGATGTCGTGCTCTTCTTGTATCGCGAGGACGTCGGCAGCGAAGAGAACGCCGACGAAGACTCCCAGGGGCAGCAGACGGCGACCCTGGTCCACGAGACGGAAATTATCATTGGGAAGCAGCGCAATGGCCCCACAGGGTCTTTTAAGCTCCTCTTCCATCGCGCGTACACGAGCTTCGAGGAGCATTACGTCGGGGAGGATGGGGGGCCGACTTTCTGATCCCCTTGCCCCTTCCCCACATCATACGCTATAATCTCTCAAACTCTCGTGGGCCGGAGGAACCGTGAGGGTCTTGCTCGAAGTGCGGAACGTAGTCAAAGATTTCGGTGGCCTGCGCGCCGTCAACAAGTGCTCGCTCTCCGTCAGGCGCGGCACGATCACTGGGCTGATCGGGCCCAACGGCGCGGGCAAGACGACGCTGTTTAACGTCATCACAGGCTTTTATAAGCCCGACGGCGGGCAGGTCATCTTCGCGGGGGAGGATATCACCGGGCTGCCTGCGCACCGCGTCTTTCACAAAGGGCTCTGTCGGACTTTTCAGATCCCCCGTGAGTTCAAACAGATGACCGTCTTGGAGAATTTAATGCTCGTCCCGGCGGGGCAGCGCGGGGAGAATATTTTTTACTCATGGTTTCTGCCCCATCTGGTGCGCCGCCAGGAGAGCGAGATCCGCGACAAAGCCCTGGCTGTTTTAGAATTCGTCAATCTCATTCACTTAAAAGACGAGTACGCGGGGAATCTCTCGGGGGGCCAGAAGAAGCTCTTGGAGCTGGCCCGCACGCTGATGGCCGATCCTCAAATGGTTCTCTTAGATGAACCGGGCGCGGGCGTCAACCCGACGCTCATGAAACAGCTCGTCGCCAATATCGAAAAGCTCTGCTACGAGCGCGGCGTGACGTTCTTGCTCATCGAGCACGATATGGACTTGGTGATGAATTTGTGCAACCCCGTGATCGTGATGAGCAACGGCGAGAAATTAGCCGAGGGCACACCCCAAGAGATCCAGCGGGATGAGCGTGTGCTCGAGGCCTATCTGGGCAGCCAATATCGGGCAGTCATGTCGGAGTGAGCATGGCACTCTTAGAAGCGCAGGGGGTCGTCTCTGGGTATGGGGGCATGGAGATCCTGCACGGGGTCTCTCTCAAGGTCGAGCCGGGGCAGATCGTGACGATCATCGGCCCCAACGGTGCCGGCAAGAGCACTCTGTTGAAGACGATCTTCGGGCTGTTGACGCTCAAAGCAGGGAGGGTCACGTTCAACGGCACGGAGATCACGGGCTGGAGCCCGGATCGCATTGTGAGGTTGGGGATGTGCTTTGTCCCCCAGACGGAGAACGTCTTCCCGTCGCTCACCGTTCAAGAGAATTTTGAGATGGGGGCGTTCATCCGCACCGATGACTATCGCGCGCGGCTGGAGGAGGTCTTCGCGCTCTTTCCAGATTTGAAGGCGCGGCGGCACGTCAAGGTCGGGGCGCTCTCTGGGGGGCAGCGCCAGATGGTAGCGATGGGCCGGGCGTTGATGCTCGACCCCAAATTATTATTATTAGACGAACCCAGCGCCGGGCTTGCTCCCAAAATGGTCGAGCTGATCTTCGAGCGCATCAAAGAGATCAACAAGGCCGGGGTAGCAGTGGTCATGGTGGAGCAGAACGCGCGGGAGGCGTTGAAGTTTTCCGATCATGGGTACGTGCTCGCCGGGGGGGAGAATCGTTTTGACGACACCGGGCCGGCGCTCCTGAAGAAAAGCCGCGGCCGGGTAGGTCAGTCTATTGCCTCTTATGCTACCGCGAGGGCGCGGCGAACTCAACCAGCCACGGCGGGTTCGTTGGTTCCCGCAGCGATTGAGATGCAGGGCGCAATTGGGAAAGTCGGGGGATTTCGGCTGGTATTTCCG
>JAILZC010000197.1 GCA_023512665.1 Candidatus Bipolaricaulota bacterium
GATTATGGAAAAGCTCTTCGTGAACGTAGACGGTGCGGCCCAGGGCAACCCCGGTGAAGCTGCCATTGGCATCGTGATCGCTGATACTGAGGGCAACGTCCTTAAGGAGATCTCCGAGCACATCGGCCGCACCACCAATAACGTCGCAGAATACCGCGCGCTCATCGAAGCGATCAAAGCCGTGCTGCTCTACGCGCCCAAGCGCGTGATCTTCTTCACGGATAGTCAGCTTTTAGCGAATCAAGTCAACGGGCTCTATCGCATTCGGCGGCCGCATCTGGAGCCGCTCAACCGCCAAGTCCACGAGCTGCTGGCGAAGCTCCCTAACTGGCAAGTGCACTATGTGGAGCGCGACGCCAATTGGAAGGCGCACCGGCTCGCCCAGAAGGCGCTCTTAGAGAAAGTCGCCAAAGAAGCAGAAGCAGGGCTTCCCGAACGCATCCGCAGAAAAGTTGAACTGCTCGATGAGCTGGACCAGAGACGTGTGCTGGAGTTTGTGAATCGGCTCTACGAAGAGTCTCAGAGAGAGAAGTGAGCATCACGGAAAGGGGGACTGAGATGCGCCATCGCTGGCTTACGGGCTTTTTTGTCTTAGCGTTAACGGTGCTTTTAGCGGGCTGCTGGCCCACACCCAACAGGATCAGCGTCAGCTCCGACGGCGTGATCGCCCTGACGATGCCTGACCAAACTGACGGACTCTATGAAGCCTTCCCACGTTCTGGACATATCTGTCTCATAGATTCTCTGACGGGGCACATGCAGACCGTGCTCACCGAAGGCAAGAACCTCTCGTGGGCCACCTTCTCCCCCGATGGGCAAGACTTGCTCTATGTTGAGGGCCCGCCTCTCGAACCCCAAGGAATTTTGAGCACGGGACCCTCCCAACCGTGGCGCTTGATGCTCTTGCAGCGCCGCACAGAGACAGACACAGAGCTGTTGCGCGGGGATCGCGGTTTTCTCTGGGCGCCGACGTTCTCCCCCGATGGGAGGAAGATCGCGTACTATCGCGGCGACGGGGAGAATCTGTGGCTCTCTCTCTTTGATCGTGAGCTCCGTGAGGAGCATCAGCTCACGCTCATGCGCGATCGCGATAAAATCTCTTATGTGCCATACGGGCCTGGGCCCCTGTGGGCACCAGACGGGCAGGGGATCTTCGTCCTGAGCGTCGAGCGAATTCTCCCAGAAGATTCGGAGACGGTGCGGATCGTGGAAGGCCATATTGTCCTTGTGAGCCTAGCGTGTGGGTGCGAGCAACGTATAGTGCGAGGGTTCTTCCCGCTCCTGCCCGTGCCATTCTCTCTGATAACCTCTCCCGATGGCACTAAATTATATTTCAACGGCTACGATCGGACGTTCTCCGTGAGCGCCCAGGAGCGCGTCAATCTCTACGAAGTCACCCTAGAGACTGGGGAGCAAGCGACGCTCTATGATAGTGGGGGCATCGTTGTCGCCCCGGCGCTATCGCCCGATGGGGAGCGCCTGCTCTTCACGGTCATCGTTCCCGAAGAGACTCCCAAAGCTGATCTCTATCTGCTCGATCTCACGTCGGCAGCGCCGGCACGCAAGCTCACGGACGACGGGCGTTCGGGCTTTGGGTTTTGGATATCGCCGGAGCGCGTGGGCTATATACGCTTGACAGAGCCAGGCGTCCCCAAGGGTGAAATCTGGACAAGAGATCTGAGCACCGGCGAGGAGCGCAATCTTAGTATGCTCTTGGGCGCACAACGCTCCGTTGTGCAGCTTATCAGGGATAACAAACGCTATCGAGAAGAACTCACGGCAGCACAGCAGACTTTAGAAAGTGTGGAGCGCCAACTCCAGACTCTAGGGGAGGCGATAGCCGAGCTCTCTCGCAAGCTCGATGCCGCGCAGACGCAAAGCTCAGAGATGAACGACCAGACCCGTCAAAGATTGTCGGAGCTGACGCAGCAGATCGGCGCCCTGATGGCCGACATGAGCGCCGTCAAGACTCAGATCTCTGGGCTCGAGACAGAAGTCAAGATCGCTCACACACGCCCGACTCTCTCGCTGTGGCAATTAGTGATCGCGCTCTTGATCGCTGTTATTATGATTGTCTGGCTCATGCGCCGTGCGCTGCACACCTTGGCGCAGCAGTTGGCTTTTCCGCCCCAGTGAGGCTAATCGCGCTGGAAGAGGCGCCCGATCAGTGCCCCGATGAGCGTCAAGGGGAAGATGAAGAGAAATCCGTTGAGCACAGCTTTACCGACGGCGACAGAGAGCGTCACTTCCAGCCCTAACAGAGAGTCTCCCAGCTCTGCAACGAGCAACGCTGCAGTCATCACCGCCCCACCGACGAGCATGACTACGAGAATCGCTGCCAGCAGTTGAGCGAAGCCGCGCAACAGCCCTCCCAAGGCGATGCCTGCGAGGAAGACCAAGCCCAATAAAAAATTCTCAGGGACTGGGGAGAAGCGGGAGAGTTCGCGGGTGGCCAAGGCCAGCCCCACCGCAATCCCGGTGAGAGCAGTTGCCAGCACCAGCGTTCCACAGTCTTGTTTCGTCATGATCGCGAGATCACCTGATGGAAGCGTCGCGTGACTTTGACAAAGCCATCACCTAGTGGCAGCTCCATTTGCAGGCTTCCCTTGACGCGAATCCCTGCAGCGCGCGCTCGGTGGTAATTCTCTCGATAATGCCCCGTGACATCCGTGGTCACCGTCAGGCGCCACTCCCCTCGAGCGGGAACGGCCGGTGGCGTAGAAAGCATCGTGCACGGTCCTAAAAATTCTTGCCCCGCGTAGAGGAGGCAGCTCACCCCTTCAACAGAGATCGCTTGATCACTGGCGTTTGTGAGCACCAGGGTAAAACGAACGCGCACGGCTTCGGAGGTCTCTTCAACCGCCGTATCTGTAAACTGTACCTCCAGACCACGTGCTGTCTGGATGAACCGTTGATAGCTCCATTGGGCTTGAGCATACCAGAGACTCGCGATCAGCACGAGCACTCCTAAGAGCGCCCAAGAAATCTTGCGTTGCATGAGGGTACGCTATCGCTGGCGCAGGCGCGGGTTGACGATCTCATCCAACCCGCGGCCTACTAAGTAAAATGCGGCGCACAGGGCTGTGATACACGACCCTGCCGGCAGCCAGAGCCACCAGAACTGCATCAGATTAGTCGCCCCGAGATAGCCCGCATCACGGGTGATATTGATCATTAAGCCCCAGCTCATCTTGATGTCCACCAAACCGAAAAAGCTCAAGACGGCCTCAGAAAAGATCGCGCTGGTCACGGTGAACATCATATATAAGAACGAGAGGGGTAAAATGTTGGGGAT
>JAILZC010000198.1 GCA_023512665.1 Candidatus Bipolaricaulota bacterium
GTTTATCACCCTGTATATACCACAACCGAGGGAAAAAGTCAAGAGGGTGATGCGAAAATCACGTATGGATCGGTACTTTGCATTTGTACCCGGAGCTTGCGCCTTAGCCATTGAGATCATTCTCTCCTAACGCACTCTCTCACAAGCCTTGAGCAGTAAGCCCTATTCTTCTATAATCATACCCTTATGCCCAGACGCCGCAACTCTATCATTGAGCCGATCAGCGAGCTCAACACAATAAAAATCCGTGACAACAACGAGCCGCTTGTCGAGTTGAACGGCTTCGATCCCCGCATCGTTGTCTTGCCCAACTGGCGCACCGGCGAGCCCCAACGGCTCTTCGCTCGTAAAACTGTTGCCAAGATGCTCCAGAAGGCTGCTCAGCTCTTGCCCAAAGGCTATAAACTGGGCGTCTTCAGCGCCTATCGCTCCCTCGAAGAGCAAAAGAAGATTTATCAGAGAGTCTATCGTCGCATGAAACGACGCTATCCTAACGCTCCGAAGAGTGTCTTACGGCGCTTGACAAATAGATTCGTCCATCCCCCGGATATTAAGACCCCGCCGGGGCACTCCACCGGCGGAGCAGTAGATGTGACTATCCTTGGCCCCGACGGCAAAGAGTTAGATATGACTTCTCCGTACACGTGGCGCACGCCCAAGGCTCGCGCCGTCGCTGCAACGTATGCTGAGGGCATCTCCGAAGAAGCCCGCAAGAACCGAGAACTGCTCATCAGAGTGATGACGAAAGCTGGGTTCACCAACTACGCCGGGGAATGGTGGCATTGGTCCTACGGAGATAGCTGCTGGGCGTGGCGGCTGGGGCGTAAGACGGCCATCTATGGGGTCGCTCCCGATCCTTTAAAATAATCGCGCAAGAGCACCAAGCCCCATATTAAGAAAGTTACGATCCAATCCCCCACGGCGATGACACTGTAGAGCAGCGTCATCAGCCCTCCGGCACGTTTGGCCTCAACAGCCTGCGCGAATGCGATCAGCCCCCACAACCCCACCACATGCCAGAAAAAGAGAACGATCAATCCCAGGGCTGCCCAGAGTATTCGTCTCTTCCACGAGAAGCCCGGCGCCATCAACCATAACGCCAGCGTCAGCCCTACCACACCGAAGCTGAGAAACTCCCGACGTGTCAAAAATTTTTCGTTGTGGTAGACCGCGATGCCCGAAGCATCTAAGCGCAGCTCCGCGCTGACGAAGGGCTTTACACAGAAAATCTGGAGCTGCGCATACGCGGGCGCGACGAGCGGCCAGACAAGCGCGAAGACCGTCAGAACTACAGCACAACCGACAAGAAAGAGCACGATCCGGGACGGTCTCATAAGAAGCGCGCTCGCCGGCGCTCGACCCACACCAGCCATAACGCGATAGCAAAGAGAATCGTCAACGGCTGCCAGAATAGCAAGTGTGCCGTCTCAAACGCTCTGGGGGCGAGATGCCCAATGTAGACCAAGCTGACGAGCCTCACGAGGTTGAAGAGCACGATCGCAGGCAGGCCCCACACGAACGTCCAGAGCTTGGCGCGCTTGGGCGAAGGCGTGGCAGCAACAGCAGCGAGAAAGAGCACGATGGGCAGGATCGCCGTGCACTCAAAAATTATCTCTAACGAGAAGATCTCGGAGCGCACGATCGTGCCCTCGGCAGAGCTTGGAGTACCAAAGAGTGAGAGCGTGAAAGCCAAAAGCTGAGCCGTCATCTCATTGACCCAGCGCACAAAGCCAAACGCAATCAGCGCGGGCTGGAGCACCAGAAACGCCCCGATAGCCCCAAATAAAGTCAGCCAGGCCCGCACAAGGGCTTTGCGATCATTCACCGTGAAGCCGAGAGCGTAGCAAGACGACGCCGGATCACCCAGAGGAAGACTCCGACTACGAGGCCAGCCAAGAGCAAGTTGGGGAGGGTCATCCCCGGGGCGATAGCCCGCGCTGAGATCCGCCCTTGCGACTTGCTCAAGACGTTGCCCCCAGCATCGAGCAAGAGCACCTCATAGCGATGCTCCCCAGCAACGGTGATCTCGCGGCTGATGAGCGGGACGCTCTCCGGCAGGGGCGAGGGCAGCTCCGGCACGATCAGCTCTTTATCGGCGGGTGTCTCGCCGAAGGGGCTTGTCCGAGCAAATCGGATCTCGACGCGAGAGACGGTCGGTGGACAGTTGGCAGTCTCCAGCTCCCACTGGACAGTCCGTCCCGTGGCTCGCAAGATGAGCGAGTCAATCTGAGCTGGCTCCAGGGCGAGGGCGCCGCCCTCACGACAAGAGATCTTAACAACCAAGGGCTCTTGGGCAAGAGCTGGCGCGGCAACGAGCACGATCGCAGCGAGAACCTTCAGCACAGTGTTCATAGCACAATTATATCAATACATCGTTTGCATATCTATGAGGCCCTTCTCCTTGGCGCGGCGCTCGCACCAGCGATAAAAACCAAGTGAAATCACCCCGACAAAGAGCGTCGAGCTTATTAAGATTATCAAAATCGTCTCGTTGGAGAATGGTGCAAGCAACGGGCTGGCACTGGTGCCTATCATCGCGCGGCGTAGCCCCTCCAGCCAATAGGTCATTGGTAATCCCAGCCCAATATACTGAAGAAACTTTGGGAGCACATCGAGCGGGAAGACCGCGCCACATAACAGATACAAAGCCCCCGCGACCGCCTCGCCCATAAAGTAATTGTGTCGCGCTGTGATGAGCGTCACCCCGGCTAAGAGAATCCCGACGAGCGCCAACCCCGCCAGCCCGATCAGAAAGACCGGCCAGAAGAGCGCATGGTCCATCGTCACAAAATTGACGGGCAGCTTGAAGACGAGCACCCCAAACGCAAGCGTGATGATGACAGCTATCGTCCCGGTGAGCGTGCGCGCTACCCCGCGCCCCAAAAGATAAAAATAGACCTGGATCGGCGAGACATAAATATACTTCAAAACCCCATAGTGCTCGCGGTCGTCATGGACGGTCCAGCTTTTTCCGGAGAGAACATTCACCACGTAAAGGTAAAACGTGGTGCCCAAAAACACGCCGGGGAAAAGGGGGTTGGCAAGCCCTCCTTTGGCCACGATCAAGTACATGAAAACGAGGATGAGAACTGCGGCTACCGGTTTTATCACGGAGTAGACTGCGAAAAGGAAGGGCTCAGTCCAGTTCGACTCGATTTGCCACCCAAGCCAGGCCCCGGCCTTGATCCCCCACAAGATTTCTTTAAGGCTCCGCATGATCATTGTCCTCGAAGGGTGAGGCGGCCTTCCCTGCGGGCCAAATTCTCGAAGAATTTC
>JAILZC010000199.1 GCA_023512665.1 Candidatus Bipolaricaulota bacterium
CTCCACGCATGGGGAGATTATAGCACAAAACCTAGCTTCTCCAAGAACTGCGTGTCGAACTCCCCGGACATAAACTCCGCGCTGGAGACAATCTCCAGACACAGATCGCGCGTCGTCTCCACCCCGGCGATCTCAAAACGCTTCAGCGCGTTGATCGTCTTGAGAATCGCCTCGTGGCGCGTCTGCCCGTGCACGATCAGCTTCGCTATCAGAGAGTCATAATAGGGCGTCAGCGTCAGCCCGTCGCAGAGCGCCGTGTCCAGACGCACCCCATGCCCGCCCGGCAGCGCCTTAATCTTTACTATGCCGGGCGACGGCGCAAAGTTCTTCTTCGGGTCCTCGGCATTGAGCCGACACTCGATCGCGTGGCCCTGAAGCTGTATATCCCCCTGGCTATAGCCCAAACGCTCCCCAGCAGCGATGCGAATCTGCTCTTTGATTAAATTCTTCCCGACGCGCACCTCGGAGATGGGGTGCTCGACTTGAATCCGCGCGTTGATCTCGATGAAGTAAAACTCTTCCCCCGATACCAAAAACTCCACCGTCCCGGCGTTCTGATAGTCTAACGCGCGGGCGGCGCGCACCGCCGCGTCCCAGAGCGCCTGGCGCATCTCTTCGCCCAGCGCGGGCGACGGGGACTCTTCCATCAGCTTCTGATACCGCCGTTGGATGGAGCACTCCCGCTCGCCCCAGTGCACGATCTTGCCGTATTGATCAGCTACTATTTGGACTTCGACGTGCCGCGCGTGGGGCAGGTATTTCTCGATATAGACAGTCGAATCGCCGAAGGCCGCCTCGGCCTCGCGCTGCGCCGCGCGGAATTTCTCCACAAGCTCCGACTCGTCGGAGATGATGCGCATCCCGCGCCCGCCCCCGCCCGCCGACGCCTTCAACAACACAGGATACTCCATCTGCTCCACGGCTCTTCTCAAATCTTCTTCGGTCTTGAGGGCCTCAGAGCCGGGGACGACGGGAACCCCCGCCGCGCGCACGGCGCTTTTCGCACGCAGCTTGTCCCCCGCTTGCACCATCGTCTCGTACCGCGGGCCGATAAACGCGATCTTCGACACCTCGCAGACCTCGACGAAGTGCGGGTCTTCCGCTAAAAAACCGTAGCCGGGATGGATCGCATCGGCGCGCGAGACCTCAGCGGCGCTCATCACCGCCGCGATCTTTAAGTACGACTGCTGGGCTGGTGCCGGCCCAATACAGTAGGCTTCATCGGCGAGCCGGGTGTGCAGCGCCCCACGATCAGCCTCTGAGAAGATCGCGACCGTGCTGATCCCCAGCTCGTGCGCCGCTTCGATAATGCGCACCGCGATCTCCCCGCGATTGGCCACGAGAATCTTCTTGAACATAATTCTTAGGGACGGATGACCATCAACGGTTGCCCGTACTCCACGGGCTTGCCATCCTCGACCAAGATCTTCTCGACGACCCCAGCGTGCTCAGCTTTGATTTCGTTCATCACTTTCATCGCTTCGATGATGCAGAGCGTATCGCCCTTCTCAACGCGATCCCCGATCTCGACGTAGGGCGGCTCGGTGGGCGCTGGCCGCCGGTAGAACGTCCCCACCAAGGGCGAGGTGATCACGTGCCCGTTGGTCGCTGATGGCGCTGGCGCTATAGGTGCCGGCGTGCCCTGGGCGGGGGGCTGCTGCGCGGGAGCCCGCACGCCCTCGCGCCGGAGCGTCAACCGCGCGCCCCCACGCTCCAACGTCAGTTCCGTCAACGACGACCGCTCAAAAATCTCGATCAACGCTCGAATCTCCTGGGCATCCATAGACTCCCTCCCATGAACGACACTCTTAAGATACAGGACAGAGCGCCGGGTTTGCAAAGCGGGCGGGGCAAACTTATAATCGAGTTTGCAAAACTGCTCGCTTCTCAGTAATACAGAAGCAGGTGAGCAAGATTCTATGAGTGTACTCTGGGGCTTGACGGTTTTGGCAGTCTTGACGATCTTGTCGTTCTGCTTCTCGGTCACTGAGATGGCCATCGCGTCGGTCAGCCGGCTGCGCCTCAAGACGATGATTCGTGAACACCCGCGCCAGGCCCGCGCCTTGCAAGCCCTCTACGACAACCCCACGTCGCTCATCACGGCGCTGGCTATCGTCAACAACTTTGTCAATCTGTTTGCTAGCTCTATCGCCACGGTGCTCACGCTCCAGCTCCTCCCTGCGCTCAGCGGGTCGGAGACCGCCCTAATCGCTACAATCTTAATTACTATCTATCTGTTGATCTTCGGAGAGATCACGCCCAAGCACTTGGGGAAAAACAACGCCGAGCGCCTGACGACCCTCGTCATTGGCCCGCTCTATTGGCTCTCCGTGGTGCTGAACCCGCTGACGACGGCGTTCCAGGGGATTGCCCACGGGCTGTTGCATCTGGTGCCGGCCCAGTATCGCAGTCGCGAACCCGTCCACGTGAGCGAAGATCAGATTAAGCTCTTAATCGAGATGAGCGAGGAGCGCGGCATGATCCAAGAAGAAGAGGGCGAGATGATCCGGCGCATCTTCGCCTACGACGACTTGGTCGCTCGCCAGGTGATGGTGCCGCGCACGCGCGTCGTGGCCATCGAAATCCACACGCCGCTGCCGGAGGTGCGCGAGATCATCGCGCGTGAGGGCCATTCGCGCTACCCCGTCTACGAGCGCAGCTTGGATAACATTCGCGGGGTGTTGCACGCCAAAGATTTGTTGCGCTTCGGGTACGCCGAAAAACAGAAGCTCGATGAATACAAAAAGAAGCTCCAAGACGAGCTGCCGCACCGCCTCAACGAAGCCAAAACCCCCGAGGAAATCAAAAGACTCACTGAAGAGAAGGCGTTCTATGAAGCGGAGATTCGGCGGCTCCGCGAGCTCTTGAGCGAGGCACGGCTGGAGCATATCATCAGGCCGGCGTTCTTCACCGCGCCCAATAAGCCCATCAGGAAGCTCCTGCGCGACTTCCAGAAGAACAAGAAGCACATGGCGATCGTCGTAGACGAGTACGGGGGCCTGATGGGCGTCGTCACCCTCGAAGATATCTTAGAAGAGATCGTGGGCGAGATCCGCGACGAGGAGACGGCCCGCACCGCCATGCAGGCGGCCATGACCGGGCACCTGGTCTTCACGACGCTGCACGCACGCGACACGATCGGCGCGATCTTCCGCCTGATCGACCTCGGTATCGAGCCGTACATGGTTGCCAATGCGGTCACGCTCTGCCTGTCGCAACGGCTCGTCCGCATCCTGTGCGAGCAGTGCAAGAAGCCCTATCGCCCCAGCC
>JAILZC010000200.1 GCA_023512665.1 Candidatus Bipolaricaulota bacterium
CCCTCCCCGCCGCCGCGAAACACGTCGATATTGATGCAGACCACGCCCGCCGCCAGCAGGGCCAGCGGTGCGGCGAGCCGCCGGATCGGCACGCCCTCGCCCGGTTTCGCGCCGACCAGGGTCACCGTGACCGGCAGGAGGCCGATGATCAGCGACGCGGCCGCCACGCCGGCGTTCTGCACCGCCACCGCCAGGCCGACATAGTAGATCAGGTTGCCCAGCAGGCTCAGCAGGGCTAGGTCCCGCCAGTCTCTCCCCGTCATCCGCCCGAACACCGCCCGGGCGGTCGGCGCCAGCAGCACCAGCGAGGCCAGGCCGTAGGCCAGGTAGCGGCCGGCGGTCATCTGCAGCGGCGTGAACGCGTGCAGCAGCATCGGCGCAAGAAACACTCCGCCCCAGAACCCGCCGGCGATCAGGCCGCACAGCAGGCCGAGGAGGAGGTTGCGCGGGTTGGTCATGGGGGCGAGTTAGCAGGCGGGGTCGCGGCTGGCTTGGCGAAAGCTCCCGGAGTTTGGACAGGACCTCCCGCTCAATCTCTGGACGAGCGTGAGACGCGAAGATAGCCTCCCGCGTCTGGGAGGGCTCGGTGCGCTGCTTTTCACGGCTTCTTCTGGCGCTGACGGCGCCGGCGTTCCTGTCGCTGGGCGGCTTGGCCAACGCCGCGCCCTGCGAACAGCGCGCGCCTACGGTGTTTGTCATCAAGGGCGAGACCAATCAGGCTCTGGCCGATTGCATCGCGTCCACGCTGGAACCCACCACGACCGAGGTGGTGGTCGATAGCCATGGCGGCCCGGCCGGCGTGGCGATCGAAATCGCCGAACGGCTCGCGGCGCTTCCAGACCTGACCCTGAACGTGACAGGGCAATGCGCCTCCTCGTGCGCCAACTATTTCCTGCCCCTGGCGCGTCGCCTGGTGGTGGGTCCGCGCGCGCTGATCATGGTGCATGGCGGGATCGATCCCGCCCAGGTGGCCTCGGCTTCCGCCGAACAGGCCCCGGCCTTGCAAGCGATAGCCGAGAAGCAGCGCGCCTTCGCCGTTCGCCATGGCGTTCCGCCCGGCTGGCTGCTCTATCGCACGGCCGAGGCGCCCAGGCGCGTGGACGGCCTGGACGGAGCCTATCGGTGGCCGAACGCGCCCCGCTTCAAACTCTATCTGGTGGAGGCGCCGATGCTGCGCTCCTGCCTGCCCTGGCTCGACATCGGAAACTATCAGGCCCGCCTCGAGGCCGAACGGCTGACGCCAACGGAAATCGCCCGGCTGAAACGCAACGGCGTGATCGCGACGGGCTCGATCGTTTGCAACACCGCCGCCTGGTAGCGGCGGCGTCCTAGCCCCGGCCCTTCCGCCAAGCCCCCGGCGTGACGCCAAGCGCCGCCTTCATCCGCCGCGTCAACGCGCTCTGATCCCCATGCCCCGTCCGCAGCGCGATCTCGGCCACCGACAGAGCCGTCCCGTCCAGCAGCCGCTGCGCCGCCCGCAGTCGCGCATCGGCCAGGTACGCGTGCGGGCTCTGCCCCAGGGCCGGCCGTGGGATAGCAGCCCTGCGATCTTAGAAGAGCTTTCTGAGCAAAATACTATCGTTGTGGACGTGACGGCTACAGAAGCGACCGTGCCCGTGTTGCGCGCGGCGTGCGCGCGCGGCTTAGGAGTCGTCTTAGCGAATAAGCTGCCACTCGCTGGGCCCTATGAGCTCTTCCGCGAATTGACGGCTAGCTCTAAAACGCGCTTTGAGACGACTGTAGGCGGGGCGCTGCCCATCATCGTGACCATGCAGTCATTCTTGCTTGACACGGGCGATGCTATTCAGAACATTCGGGGGTGTCTCTCTGGGACGCTCAATATGATCTGTCAGCGTCTGGAGCAGGGGCAAAAATTTTCGGAGATCGTGCGGGAGGCTAGAGCGCAAGGTCGCACCGAGCCCGATCCGAGAGAGGATCTCTCCGGGCGCGACGCTGCCCGAAAGGCGCTGATATTAGCGCGCTTGCTTGGCTACCCCCTAGAGCTTGAGGGCGTATCGCGCGAGTCGCTCTACCCTCCGGAGTGGGAGGGGCTTTCGGTAGAAGAGTTTCTAGAGCGTCTGTCGGAGCACGACGCCCGATGGACCGAGCTTAGTCGAGACCTCCAAGCGCAAGGAGAGAGGCTGCGCTACGTCGTAGAAGTGACTGAAGGGCGTTGCCAAGCGCGACTCGAAAGACTGAAATCCGACGATGAGCTGGTGCGTCCGGGGGTCGCTGACAGCGTTGTAGCTGTGCGGACGGCGCGCTATCGCGAGAGTTCTCTGATCATTCGGGGCAGGGGGTCGGGGCCGGAGCTGACGGCTTCGGGCGTGCTTGCGGATATTCTCATCTTGGCTCGCTGAATGTATAATACATCAGGAGGTGATCGTATGAAGTCAGCGTGCGTCGCGGTGCTGGTGTGTTTGGGCGTTCTAGCCGTAGGAGCGTCGGCTCAGGCTCAAGGGCAGAGCCCTCTGTACTATGGCACCCAGATTGGCGGCGGCACGATAGCGGCTCTGGGGGCTACTGTTGGGTATAACGCCAAGGTTGGCTTAGCGATCTCTGCAACAGCAGTGAACGCGAGATTTTAAAGAAGTGCAGGGATCTCGCGCACGGCGTGGTTGCTCACGTTGTGTTGACATAGTTCCTGCTGCTTGATATAAAGAATACTGTATGGTGAAAGAAGCTTGGCTACAGCGCATTGAGATCAACCCACACATTATGCTGGGTAAGCCCGTCATCCGAGGCACCCGCATCCCTGTGGAGCTCATCCTGCGCAAGCTTGCTCAGAAGATCACCGTTGCCGAAATCTTGCGTGATTATCCTAACCTGGCTGAGCAAGATATTCAAGCCGCGCTCCTCTACGCTGCCGAAGTGCTCAGCGAAGAGGAAGTCGTGCCGCTCTCATGAAGTTTCTAGCCGATGAGAACGTCGAGAAACCCATTGTAGAATCCTTACGGCAGCAGGGCTTTGATGTACGCTATATCGCTGAGGAGAACCGTTCCGTGAATGATGAAGCAGTCTTGGCTTTGGCCAATCAGGAGAGCCGTATCCTGATTACTAACGATAAAGACTTTGGAGAGATGGCATTTCGGCTTCATCGTGTGCATACTGGCATATTCCTCCTACGATTCCGTCGTGATGATGCGGAATGGAAGGCACAACGCTTGGCTCAGTTCCTTACACAGTATCAGAAGCCTTTGATAGGGAAATTTGTGGTACTGCGGGATACTCGTGTACGTATTCGCTCTCTACAAAGCTGAGGGGGGTC
>JAILZC010000201.1 GCA_023512665.1 Candidatus Bipolaricaulota bacterium
CAGAGCCAGAGACTTGAATAAGATCATCCCCACTACCGCCTCTAATAATCTGTCTATTAGTACCACTACCGCCGCCCCCACGCCCAGCAAAAGCAACGGCAGCTCAATATTCTCATACGCCGTGAGCACCGGCACGAGATTAAAAGTCTGAAAGACAAATCCCAAGCGCCGCCGCCGCACCCACGCCAGCTCTCTAGGCGAGAGCTTTGAGATGTCTTGTCCTTCGAGAAAGATGCGTCCCGACGTGGGCTTGTCCAGACACCCAATGAGATTGAGCAGCGTCGTCTTGCCCGATCCCGACGGGCCAGCAATGCACAAGAATTCTCCACGAGCAATCTCTAACGAGACCCCGCGCAGGGCTTGCACGACCGTGCGCCCCATCGCGTACTCTTTCGTGACGCCTTCGACGCGGACGACGATCTCGCTCACGGCTTCTTGCACGACTCCAAGAGTGCTTCTTTGGTGAACATCGAGTCTGGAAGGTCTTTGATCTCCATCTCGAGGAGGGTCATCACGGTCTTGGTGCCGGCTTCGAGCGCGTTTTCGATAGTGATTTTAGTAGGGCGTAGCGCGCCGGCGAGCTGCTTGCGCTCCTCGTAGAGGGCACGCCGCAAGAGCCTTCCCGTCTCGGTGTAGAATTCGCTCTGCAAGGGCAGAAAGTTCTCCGCATCTGCCCAGTAGAGAATTCGCGCGAAGGGCACCGTCTCGTCTTTGGCCGTCAGCTCGAGCTTGTACGCAAGACGGTCTCGGACTCTTTCAGTGCCCAAGAGCTTGGCGTTATAATCTTTCACCAAGTCCACCCTCAAGACATCGGCAATGGTGAAGCTTGTTCCCAGGACGTTCTGCCGCGCGCTCAGCGGGACGATCCGACAGTTTTCGGGAAAGAGAATGACGACCTCGTCGCCGACTCTCAAGATCTTTTGCCCTTTGGCGTCCTCGGGCGTCAGCACTTCTAAGAGGGCTTTGTCGCTGCCCTTCTTGAAGACTTTTAATTCATAGGCGCTGCTCAGTTGACCCTTCTCGAAGTTCTCTAGTTTATTGACCGAGACGAACTGCTCCGGATAGCTCGACTCGACGGATTTTTTGAGAATCTCTTCAGCAGTGGGCTGCTGCGCCCACCCCAGACCAACGACTATGAGACCCACGGCGAGAACGATCCCAACGATGCGCATCGCGTTCATAGAACGCCTCCTTTGCGTCTTCTAGCGTTTAGAATCACGGAAAGCACAGAGCAAAACGGAAGGCACGGAAGAAAAACAAAGCCGTTTTCCGTGTCTTCTGTGTCACCTTTCGTGCTTTCCGTGATTCAACATACGTACACCACTCACACATGCCGCAGTGCTTGCACAGGCTCTTGTTTGGACGCGATATACGCAGGGTAGAGCGCCGCAAGCACGGCTACAGCTTGTGCTAACACGAAGAGCATCCCAAGCATTCCCCACGAGAATTCTGCGTAGAACGTCGTTCCCATAGGAACATTGACGAACTGCGATGCTTGAGTAATCGTGATCCCCACGACCGAAAAATATTTTAACAGAGCACCGCCGATCCCGATCCCCATCAGCCCGCCTGCCGTCCCCAAGATCGCGCTTTCTAACAAAAATAGCAGCCGAATCTCCCCCGGCGTCATCCCCAAAGCCATCAGGGTCCCGATCTCCCGCACCCGCTCGAAGACCGACATCAGCATCGTGTTCACGATCCCCAACGTCGCGATCAGGATGACCACAAACGAGATGACCGCCATGAGCTGCCGGCGCGCGGAGAGCAATTCGAAGATCGCCGCGCCGAGCTCTTTCCATGTCTGGACCTCCAAGCCGTCATCGCTGAATCTCTTTCGGATCATCTGGGCGACCGCGTCGGCTTGGTCGGCATCGTTGAGCATCAGGGTAATTTCGGTGACTTGCCCAGCCATGCGCAGGAGCTTCTGCGCGTCGGGTAGGGCAAGCGCTAAGACCGAGCTATCTATCTGGCTGTAGCCAGTCACAAAAATGCCTTTGATCTCGACATCAATAGAGTTCAACGCGCCCTTGGCGGTCGTAGCGACGAGCGTCAAGAGATCGCCGACGCTGACGCGCAGGTCCTTGGCAAGCTGCGCCCCTAGGAGGGCGTAGCCGGGTTTCTCAGAAAGATACTCTCCCTCCGCGATCTTGGTGGCGATGACGCCGTCGCGCTCAGCTTGCGGGTCAAAGCCCAGCCCCAGCACGCCCAGACTTTCTCTTCCGGTACTGATGATCACGGGGAAGCGCAACCGGGGATAGACACCCTTCACGCCGGGGAATGCTGCGAGTTGTTGGACGACGCCCTGATAGTCTTTGATAGTGATATCGAGGGGCATCAGGCGCGCCTTCTCCTGGTAGCCGCGCGCGTGCATCTGAATATGCCCCGTCTGGGCTTTGATAAAATTATCCGTGAACTGTCTGTCTACGCCTTGGATGAAGCCGTAGAAGAAGAGCACGAGCACCAAGCCCAGTCCAATGGCAATAAACGTGATGGCGCTGCGGCGCTTGTTGCGCAAGAGATTGCGCGCGGCGAGTTTTACAAAGACCCGCATGATGATATAATTTTAACAAATTTGGGTCTCTCGAGCTGATTCCTGCTCCTGCTCTCTCTGGGGCTTTGCATCATGATCGGGCAGAATGCTCTCCGCGTCCCGCACGACCTTGAAGAGATAGCCGCTCAAGCTCACAACGACGCCCAGTATTCCAGCAAACACGAACATCAGTGCTATCCCTGCCCCCGGCCCAATACCCACTATGTTCCCAAAGAGCGCCGAGAGCGCGCTCTGGGATCGCATCGCCGGCTCGAAGACGAAGTCCGCCAGCGGCCCGGCGATCAAGACCCCCAACGGCGATGTCACCTGCGCGATCAGCCGACGCGCGGCGAAGACCCGTCCTTGCACATCAGGCGCAACTTTACTCTGCCAGATCGCTTGGTTCGAGCCGTTGATGATGGGGATGAAAAACGCTGAACAGAAGGCCGCTGCCGCCCATACCGGCAACGCCCGCCCCAGCCCCAACAGCATCGTCCCCAGCAAGCTCTCTAACGCTAAGCCCCCTAGTAACCCGTGCACGCGGCGCTTGGGCCCGCCCCACAGACTCATCACTACTCCTCCGATGACCCCACCGATGCCGCTGATCGAGAGCACTGTCCCCAAGACCTGCGCATTGTTCTCCGTGCGCGCTAAGATCATCGGGCTCAAGACCCCAAAGGCGAACGAACCGAGAAGGTTCGTAGCCATCAGCGTCAGTTGCAGCCCCAAC
>JAILZC010000202.1 GCA_023512665.1 Candidatus Bipolaricaulota bacterium
GGGAAAGGCTGACGCCGGTCCTATTGATGCGCTCGAAGATGTTGACAATGTTTTCCTTGCCCGCCTCGGGGGAAATAGAAACGACCGGCACCAAAAAATTGGCAAAGCGTTGATAGAAGCCCTCCACGATCTCTTTCTCTTTTTCCTCGAGGGCTCTCTGTTCCTGATGTAACCAGCGATAGAAGCGGCTCGAATCACGAAAGAGCGAGAAACGGATGGCCTCGCCTTTCTCGACCATTCGTTCCATTTCGGACAAACGCCGTCGGTCGGCGAGGGAAATCCCATACACTGCGTCATTGGGGTTCCCATCCAGAATCAGATCGAGTTGCAGGAAGAACCGATAGGGGTTCCGACTATTGTGAAGGGGAATCTCCGGCTCATGCAGGACATAGAAAAGTGAAGTAAGGCGCTGTTGACCGTCCAAGACCAGTCTGATGGTGGCATGGTCGCGCGGGTTTGCTTGTGAGTTGATCTTTTCCAAACCCTCTACGGTTCGGAAGGGGAATAAGGCGCGGTCCGGTGGAGTGTCAAGCATCAAGAAGGTGCCGATGAAATAGCCTTGCAAAATCGAGACCAGAAGTTCCTCAATGTCTTCCCGCGACCAGACGAAGGAGCGCTGAAATTCTGGCAAGACTACCTTGCCCTGAAAAGCATCTTGAATTACAGCTAGCAAGTTTTCTGGGTTGGCTTTGGGCGTTTCAATCCGGGGAATCATGCTGTTCCTCCTGCTGCTCTACCAGTGTCTCAATCTGCTGTTTGAGTCTTGGGAGGTCTTGCTCCACAGTTCTCCAAACCTCATCCAGATCTACGCCGAAGTACTCGTGAACGAGCACATTGCGCATAGCAACGATTTGAGCCCAGGGCAAATGGGGATGTGCCTCGTGAAACGCCTTGCCCAATTGAGCAGCAGCCTCGCCAATGACCTGAATGTGGTATAGGATCCAAACTTGAATGAGTTCGTCCTGCTCAAAGACCTCTCGCCCGCGAGCGGTGTAACGCTCGATCTTGGCAATGGCCTCTAAAATGTCCTTCAGGCGCTCCTTTGGGTCCCTCACAGCGGGATCGCCTCTCGCAGCACTCGCTTGTGGATGCGGGGCTTGATGCCGCGATCACTCACAACATCAACCTTGCAGCCCAAAAGCTCCTGAAGTTCAAGCCAGAGCCCAGCGTGGTCGAGCAAGCTGCGACCCGGTTCGAACTCAACGATCAAGTCAATATCGCTTCGTTCGTCGGCTTCGCCTCGAGCTACCGAACCGAAAACTCGCACATTACGGGCGCCATACTTAGCACAAACCCGCAGGATCTCCTCGCGTTTCGCTTGCAGAAGTTCTTTGAGCGTCATAGCTGAGCTCCCTCAGCTTCTTCCAGATAGCTTGCTCCCGTGAGACCTTTACGCTTCCCGTTTGTAGTTTTATTATACGGAATCTATGTCTAGTCTGACTAGATATCGCCCCTAAACCCGCAACGCCGCTCGCGCCGCTTGAATATCAGCTTCGATCTGCGCCTTGAGCGCGCTTAAAGATTCAAAGCGTTGATCGTCCCGCAGACGTTGAAGAAGCGCAACTTCTAACTCGAGTCCGTACAGCTCTTCGTCGGTGTTAAAAAGATGCACTTCAATGCTTGGGCTGGCGTCGGCAAACGTCGCGCGGCTCCCAATGTAGAGCACGCCGTCGCGCTGAACACTCTTCACCCTCACGCGCACGGCATAGACCCCCGCCGCTGGCACGAGCACGCCCCTCTCCAACGCCAAGTTCGCCGTAGGATAGCCCAATTGCCGCCCGCGCCCGTCGCCATGCACCACCGTGCCCCACAGTGTGGGCACATAGCCCAACATCTCACGGGCTTCGTCCAGACGCCCCGCTAATAAACTCTCACGGATCGCCGTGGAGCTGATGATCTTCTGCTTCACTGTGACCGGCGGGACGACCTCCACCGAAAATTGGAGCTCGCTCCCCATCTGTCTCAAAAGAGCACTGTCCCCCCGACGATCCCTCCCAAAGCGCGCGTCCGGCCCAAGAACGATATGCATCATCCGTAAGTGCTCTACTAATATCTTTTTGACAAATTCTTCGGCCTCCATCCATCCCACTTCAGGGAATTCTACAGTGATAACGTGATCTACGATCTGAGAAATCCGCTCGAGCTTGCTGGGGACGGGCAGCAGCAGCGGCTTGGGAGTCCCCATGTAGTTTGGCGGCGGCTGGGTGAAGACGAACGCCACGCTGAGCGCGTTGTGCTCCCGCGCCCACACGGCAGTGCGTTCTAAGAGAGCTCGATGGCCACGATGCACCCCATCGAACGTCCCTACCGTGAGGGCTGTGCCCTGCTGCGGACGATACTCGCCCAACGTGAAGAGAGCCATCGCTAGAGTCTCTTAACCTTCACCTCAACCTCTCCCTCGCTCCTTCTCTGACTTTGAATCACTGAAGGCACGAAATCGCGCGGAACGCACGGGAAGACAGCTGGTTTTTTCTGTGCCTTCCGTGGGTCTTTCTGTGCTTTCCGTGATTCCGAGATGGCGTTGCAGCTCGACGAGCACGCGCTCTTGGACTTCGCTCAGCTCGCCGGGGACGACACAGCCGGCGGCTTGCTCGTGCCCCCCGCCCCCAAACGCCCGCGCTACGCTGTTAACCGTCGCCCGCCCCTTGGAGCGCAGACTCACTTTGATCTTCCCGTTGTCGAGCTCCTTCAGCAACACGGCGACTTCGATGCCCTCGACGCTGCGCAGCTCCTCGACCAGCCGTTCCGTGTCGGTGACGGAGGTGTTCGTCTTGTGGAAGACCGACTTGGGAATAGCACTCCAGATGATCCCGTCGCGGACTTGAGCGTTTTGTAGGACATAGCCCAGCAACTGCAGCTCGTACAAGCTGCGGCGCTCGTAGAGGTTGATGGCGATCTCGCGCGTGTTGACCCCATACGACATGAGCTGCGCGGCCATCTCCAGCACCTCGCGGGTGACGTTGGAATTGCGGAACGAGTCGGTGTCGGCGATGATGCCCGTGTAGAGACACGTCGCGATCTGCGGGGTGATCATCACTCCCAGAGGGGGAGCCAGCTCATAGAGCAATTGTGTTGTCGAAGCGGCCTCTTTGACGAAATTGACGTGGCCAAATCTCGGATTATCGCGATGGTGATGATCTATATTCAGAATGATCTGGCCCTCGTGGAAGAGTTTGAGGGCATCTTCACCGACGCGGCTGAGGAGGACCCAGCTCCGGCCACCGTCCTGACTCAGAAAGAGGTGACCATCAGCGGTAC
>JAILZC010000203.1 GCA_023512665.1 Candidatus Bipolaricaulota bacterium
GGGCTAGGTGAGAGGCGAGCTTCAGCATCCGGTGCGCTTCGCGAGCATAATCTGTGATAGTACCAATTGCGGGCTGCCGCGTGCCCACGCGACGTAGACATTCCCTTGGGCATCTACGGCGATGGCCACCTCGGAAGCGTCAATCCCAGGGCCGCGTAAGTTCAAAAAGACAAAATTCGGCCCGGAATCGGGGATGTCGTCGCGCGTCCACGTCTGCCCGCCATCCGTTGAGCAGATGAAGCCGGTCTGTTCATCCCCAACGATGCTAGAGAAGCTCACATAGAGATTCTTCCCATCCGTTGCGATGGACGGGAAGGCCCCATCTTTGGCGATCGTTATACTCGGCCCCCATGTCTGGCCGCTGTCGGGCGAGATTGTGAGCAAGATGTCGGCGCTATCGGGATCAGCCCCGTCTGTGTCGTCGTTGACGTTATAGATAGTATTCCCAATAAACGCCCATTCGGGGGCGTCGGAGAATCCGGGGTTTTGAGTGACTTGAATCGGCCCTTCCCACGTCGCCCCGCCATCGCCGGTCTTGAAGAAGTAGACGTCAGCGTCGTCGGTGCTGATGGCGAACGTGTACGCCAAGTAGAGCGTGCCATCGGGCCCTTGGGCCCACTGGGGCCAGCGCAAAAAGTCAAATGTCTCAAGGAGCGTCTGGAACTCTGAGAACGTCTGTCCGTCAGTAGACTTGCTCCAGACGAGCTTGGAAAATTCTTCAAACCACGTGACGTAGACGGTCTTTTGGGCGTCTACGAAGACGTCAACGTTGCCAGTCCATTCGCCCCCAAGCTCGTGCTGCCCCGAAGCTGTCTCCGTCTCGGCGACTCTCACTGGGGGGCTGAGCCACGTCTGAGCGCCGTCATCTGAACAGCGTATGAAGATATCGCCGCCGAAATCGTCCCAGCCCTCCCAAGCGACGCAGAGCCGTCCGCCGCCGAAGAAGACTGCGGGCGCAACCGGCCAATCTCCCCCAGCGCCCTGCGAGACGTTGATCGGCCTTCCTGGCTGGAGTGTCGCTCCGGGAGGTACGACGCTGAGCGTGATATCGCCACCCAGATCAGCCCACACGACAAAAGCCGTCCCATCGGGGGCGACGGCCAAGTCCGAGTTATAGACGAGATCGCCGCCGGCAAAGCCTGCCTCGGCAATCACGACTGACTGCCATGCTGACTGCTGGGCCTGGCTGCCCCAGCCCACGCAGAGCAGGACTGCTCCCAACACCGACCACTTCCACAAAACCCGAGCATTCATCATTTTCACCTCGTGGAGAGAAGTACAGTAATTATATAAGTCCTGGCCGCCAAAGCAAGCTTGACAGATGGGGCCGAGAGTGTTAATATAAATGCGCCTTCTGGGTCTATAGCTCAGTGGTAGAGCGCGCGCCTGATAAGCGCGAGGTCGGAAGTTCGATTCTTCCTAGACCCACACGAGGAGAGAGCGATCGCACACGCACACGACGAAGCGCCAGATGCAACTGTGTAATGAAAAGAAAGATTCTGTACAGCAGCGGTGCCTTCGCCACCACTCTCTCTTATCAGACCTTCACGGCATTCATTCTCTTCTTCTATGTAGATACGCTCAAGCTCGATCCCAAGCTCGTCGGCCTGGGGTGGGCCATCTACGGGCTCTGGAACGCTGTCAATGACCCGTTGGCCGGCTATCTTGCCGATCGCACACGCACCCGCTGGGGACGACGTCTCCCCTATATCGCCGGTGGGGCTGTCCCCCTCGCCTTGGCCTTCGGACTGTTATGGACGCCGCCCTTCCGCGTCGAGAACGGAGAAGGCTGGCCCCTCTTTGCGTACTTCATCACAGTCATTCTCGTCTTTGATACGCTCTGGACGCTGGTCGCGCTCAACTACACGGCCCTCTTCCCAGAGATGTTCTCTCATATACAGGACCGCGCGCACGTCTCAGCGTGGCGCCAAGTATTCAACGTCGCCGGGCTTCTGGGCGCTTTAGGGCTGAGCCCGGTCATTCACAGCACGTTGGGGTGGCCGGCCTTGGGATGGCTCTTCGCGCCGTTGATAGCGGGCGTGCTCTTCTTGTCGCTGACGGTGAGCCGCGAGCGCCCGGAACACCGCCAGGAGGCTCCGCTCGGTTTCTCTGCGGGCCTCAAGGCAACGCTGGTCAATCGCTCGTTTCTCGCGTTCATCGGCACGAATCTCTTCATTCAAGTGGCGTTTGTGATGATCCCCGCCATGATGCCATTCTTTGCTAAATACGTGCTCCGGATCTCCGATCCGTGGCAGGTCTCGGCCCTCATGGCTCTCCCGTTGCTGGTTATTCTCCCGGCGCTGCCCCTGTGGAACCGCATGACGATCCGCCTCGGTACAGCTCCGGCCTTGGGGTGGGCTCTTGGGGCCTTTGCCCTGGCGCTCGTGCCTCTCTTCTTTGTGCGCGATTTTGTGAGCAGTCTGCTCGTCATGGGGTTCTTAGGGATCGGTTTGGCCGGGCTCTTCATGCTGCCGGATCTCCTGATCGCTGATGTGATTGACGAAGACGAGGTGAAGACCGGGGTACGTCGGGAAGGGCTCTATTTTGGCATGAACGGTTTTCTCATTCGTTTTGCGTTCACGCTGCAAGGGCTCATCACGGGAACGGTGCTCGGTGCTACGGGGTATCAAGCAGATGCCGCGGAGCAGACAGCCGAAGCATTATGGGGACTGAGAGTTCTCATTGCTGGAGTTCCCATAGCGGCGCTCGGCTTGAGTTGGCTGGCCTTGCGTTTCTATACTCTCCGTGGAGAACACTTAAGCACGGTGAAGGAGGCCTTAGAGCGCCTGCACGCGCAGAAGGCTGCGCGCCTTGCACAAAAACGATGAATCTCTTCTGGCAAGCAGTGCTGTTCTTGGGGTTATTGGCCTTTGGAGCCCTTTTGATGGGCACCGCGCTGGCGCCGGCCATCGCGATGCTCCTCTGGGTAGCGAAGCTCACCCAGGGGTGGTCAGGGCAAGCTCTTGCTATCGGTGTAGCCGTGATGGCAGGGTATTTTCTCTACGGTTTTACCCTGATGGCGTTGATCGTGCTCCTGAGCCGGCTCCTGCAGAAGCCCGGCGAGGGCGAGTACCCGTACTTCTCGGCCCCTGCTATCTTGTGGTTTTTGAACGACGCGTTGCTCTTTCCCGCGTCTAAGACATTTATAGATTTTGTGCCCCTCAGCGGGATCAACATTTTGTACTACCGGTTGTTGGGGGCCAAGATCGGTCGGGGCGTCCAGCTC
>JAILZC010000204.1 GCA_023512665.1 Candidatus Bipolaricaulota bacterium
GGTGAGGTCTCCCCTCTCCGTATCGGGGAGGGGCCGGGAGAGGGGTCACTTAAAATCCCCTCCCTACCGTATCCACATGGACGATGTTCTCACAGACGACCACCGAGCCCGTCGAGGCCACCTGATGATCTATCCGTGTGCCATCGGAGCGGGTGACGGTGACTTTGGCAACGCGCCCCCCTTTGGGAATATAGGCGATGCACCCGCCGCGCACCTCGCTCTTCCAATCGGAAGGTGACTCAAACTTGATCTCGACAAATGGTCGCACCACAAGCTCATTGGGGATCTGCGGTTGGCTCTGAGCGGTCTGCCACACCAGCTGCACCCCGATCACCAGCACCAGCAAGAAGACGACCGACACCAAGACCACGATCAGCTCCCGCTTCATCACCAATCCCCCCTTGTCATTGGGTTAGAGAGATTTTACCCCAAAGCCTCCCAGCGGTAAAACCGGAGATGATTATCCCCATAGGTGCGCTCGTCGAAAGATTTTAAAGAGCCGTACTCTGTCTGGACTTGCTCTTTCTTAAAGATCTCGGTCACGACGAGAGCGCCGGGGGAGAGTATCGGGTGCGCGATAAGTTGAACGAGAGTCTTATGAGCCAGCCCCCTCCCATAGGGCGGGCCGATGAAGACCAGATCGAATTGCTGTCCCTGACGGTGAAACATTTCTACAGCCTTGAGCGCATCGAGCTGATAGACGCTCGCGAGTCTTTCCAGACCGAGATTTTTTAGATTCTCTCGGATGATCTGGCAGGCTTGCTCGGAGCTGTCCACAAAGGCGCACGACTGCGCGCCACGACTGAGGGCTTCCAGCCCGATGCTGCCCGTGCCCGCGAACAGATCGAGAAAACGCGCATCTCTCACGGAGTCTCCGAGGATATCGAAGAGCGCGGCGCGCACCGCCTCGCGCATCGGGCGCAGAAATCTTTTTATCTGTGGCGTCGGCTCCAGCAGAAGACGTCCACCCAGACGCCCGCCAATAATGCGCATATCTTCAGATTAGCGAGTTCTCACGCGAGCGGCAACGACGGAGCAGGGAGAGAGGGGTGGGCTAAGAACTCGCGCACCGTCTGGCTGAACTTTTCGGGATGTTCGATGGGCGGCGCGTGCCCGCATCGGTCGAAGAAGACCAATTGAGCGTTGGGCAGGTGCTCATGAAACTGATGGGCTACACTGGGCGGTGTGACCTCGTCCTGCGCGCCCCAGATGAGCAGCGTCGGGACTCTCACTTTGGCGAGCTCATCGTCCATGCGATAGTCCCGCGTCACTTTCGCAACGCGGATGAGAAAGCGCACGTAGTGCCGATCTTGAAGCTGTTGAGAGATCTGCTCTATTAAGTCCTCGCTGATGTAGTCTTTGTCGTAGAAGACTTTTTGGGCCTGTTCGCGCACGAAGTCCTTATCTGGCCGGGGAAGGGAGCCATCGGCGAGATGGCGCTCGTAGAGTCCGGCGCTGCCGGCTAATATAAGCTTCTCTACGCGATGGGGGTATTTGAGGCAGAAATCGAGCGCCACTTGCCCGCCGAGAGAATTGCCACAGAGCGTAGTCTGTTCGACTTCTTTAAAGTCCAAGAATCTTTTCACGAAATCAGTCAGCGGCTGGAGGGAAGTGATAGAGATCGAGCCATCGAGGGGGAACTTGGGCGCCAAGACGTGGAAGTCACGTGCCAGCAGAGCGATGACGCTCGACCAGTTGGATGGCCCGCCGAAAAGCCCGTGCAGGAGTGTAATAGTTGGCCCCTGCCCCGCCTCCAGATACTCGAAAGCCCCCTGCATAAAAGAACTGCCTCCTCCTTCGGTCTTCGTATCTGTTGGTTTTTGCTTGAGCAAAATTGTAACATTCTCGGGTAGTGTTGTCAACATGCTCTCTTGATTGGAAGGAGGAGAGGGCTTGACCCATACGGATTCGAACCGCTTCCTTAGCGATCTGGGGAAAAATCCCGCGGGGGTGCGGGCAAAACCCTGGACCGCCGGCAGACCCTTGCGGGCCTGCTCTCGGATGCACCATGCGCGGGCCAAGCCCTCTGCTCAAGGAGGTGATGAGTGCATCTCTTCTGAGTCGTTTTTATCATACCAAGCGTTTTCGGACTTCTGACATTTGGGAGGGGGAACAGCACGAAAACGCCCTTCTATTCAGTGTAAATTTCGCTTTTCTCGTCTTTTTGCCGATGGGATCGCGCCTTGGGGGCGCAGGCTTGCGCCCCAGGCCCTGGAGAAACTATAATATCGCCACTATGAGAGTGCAGGTGAAGCTGTTCAGTCTCCTGAGGGAGGCGGTCGGCCACAGCGAATTATTGATAGATTTCCGTGGGCAGACCGCAGGGGAGCTGTGGGAGGAGCTCCAGAGAAGATTTCCCGCGCTGGAGCCGTTCCGCTCAGCGCGCGCGATCGCCGTCAATCGCCAGCACGCCCCTGAAAGCGCTCTCCTGAGCGACGGGGACGAGATCGCCTTCTTCCCGCCGGTGAGCGGAGGATAGCGCATGTATCTTGAGATTACGGAACGGCCCATCTCTTTGGAAGAGGCGCTCGCCCATCTCGATCTCACTGGGCTGGGCGGGCTGGTGACGTTTGTAGGGATCGCCCGCCCCACAGACGCCCAGGGCCGCCCGCTCTCGCACCTAGAATACGAAGCGTATGCTGAGATGGCTCATATTGAGATGGAAAAGCTCTGTCGCGAGATCGAGCGCCGCTGGGGAGTCACCCAAATCGCCGTGCTCCATCGGGTCGGACGGGTGGAGATCGGCGCTCCGAGCGTCGTCATCGCTGTCGCCAGCGAGCATCGTGCTGAGGCCTTTGCTGCTTGTCGGTACGCGATAGACACCATCAAAGAGACGGTGCCCATCTGGAAGAAGGAAGTCCCTCTGCTGTCCAAAGCCCCCGCGCTCGGAGTATAATACGAGAGTCCGGGCAGCTCCCGTGACTGCCCTGAACATTCAATACATTAAATCAAATTTAAATTAAATAAGGAGGAGACCGTGAAAAAGACCTGCGCGCTGACGCTCGCCCTAACGCTTCTCTTCACACTTGTGGGGATCGCCCAAAAGACCGAGACCGGAAAGTTCCTCTACCAGACCATCAGCAAGACCAGCGCCAAGACCGAAGTCGCCGGAGAGGAGTCTTTTAAGATCGAAGAGCTGAGCCCAAATCGCCTCAAGATCACGTCGAGCTTTGTCGCCAAGTCCCAAGAGATCATCTCGCAGTTTGAGACCGATAAGC
>JAILZC010000205.1 GCA_023512665.1 Candidatus Bipolaricaulota bacterium
CTCACAGTTCTACCCCCTCTTGCTCAATCACAGCCCTCAGATCGGGGCGACAAACCGCCATGTCTACGAGATTGATCGCAATCTCAGGATCAAGTTCTATCAATGCAACAACCGCTCGAAAGGTCTCATCAGGGCGGAGACCCCATGCCGCAAGGTCTACATCAGACCAGAGGGAGAATCCCTCATGGCGAGCGAGCGACCCAAATAAAACTACGCGGGTGGCACCAAAACGCTGCTTGAGCAGGTGTGCGGCTTGATAGGCTACCTGCCAAGCTCGGCTTCGTCGCTGCTCAAGGCGACGGTACGCTTGCTGGCGTCGCTGGAGAGCCGTCGCATGATACACTGCCCATTCCGTGTATTCCATAGCCAGAGCCATTGTAAAGGGGAGGAGCAGTCATGACAACTTCTCTTATTTTCATGTCGGCACCGTGAAATGAAAGCACGCTCCGCCTTGGGGAGCGTTCTCCGCCCAGATGCGGCCCCCGTGCGCTACAATTAATGCTTTCGCAATGGAGAGCCCCAGACCCGTGCCCCCGCTCGACCGCGCACGCGACTTGTCCCCACGATAAAATCTCTCAAAGATATGGGGCAGGTCTTCAGGAGCGATTCCCGGCCCCCCATCGCGTACACTTACGTGAACGGCGTCGCCTTCTCTGTATGCCGACAGCACGATCTTCTCCTCCGGCGGCGTGTATCGGCACGCATTGTCCAAGAGATTCAATAGCACCTGCTCGATGCGCTGCGGGTCCATAGCGACCGTCGGCAGATCGTCAGCGATCTGGGCTTCGAGAGCGATCTGCTTCTCCTCAAGAGTAGGGTGAATGTGCGTGATGACTCTCTGCAAAATCTCACGGAACGGGGTTGGAACGCGCACGATTTGGAGCTCCCCAGCATCAGCCAATGCTAAGAGCTGTAGATCGCGCACCAGTCGCCCCAACAAAAGATTCTGTTCGTAGATCGTCTGGAGCTGCTCTGGGGTCGGCAGCACAACGTTATCTAAGAGCAGCTCTAAGTGACTTTGTTGGACCATCAGCGGGTTGCGCAGTTCATGAGCGATATCTAAGATGAGCTGACGACGCAAACCCTCAGAGCGTTGTAAGCTCTCGGCCATCTGATTGAACGTCTGGCCCAGACGGCCAAGCTCATCGTTGCTGGTGATCGAGACGCGCGGCTCCAACCTCCCCTGAGCGATCTGCTCCGCCGCCAGACGCAGCTCTGCGAGGGGGCGCGCCAAGCGCCGCACAAAGAGCACCCCCAGCCCCAACGCGATGATCAGCGCGATGGCGCCCGCGAGCAGAATAGAGTCGCGCACCGACTGAGAGAACGCCTGCTCGAGGGGGTTGAACGTCCCTGCGGGAACAGCCATGATCAGCGTGCCGACGCGCTCACCCCTGACGCGCAGGGGCACGCCGGCAGAGAGATCACGCTCGGAGAGCCTACGTCCCAAGAGCCGTGGGTCGCTGCTGATGAAGACCAGTCCCGTCGCGTCGGCTATAACCAACGGTTGCTCGAGCGGAGGCAGCTCTTGGAGTTGGGGATTGAGCAGTTCGCTCAAGCCCTCCCAACTGCCGAAGCGATAGTAATAGCTCGTCAAGAAGCGTTGGAGGGGGCGGGCCTGAAGGGTCGCTGCACGCCCACGATATGTCCTAAAGCGCTCTTGGATAGACCAATCCGCGAACGCATAGACGATCACAATCGCGCAGATCGTGGCGAGGGCGAAGGCGCCGATCAGCTGATACGCAAACGGAATACGCTGCCACAGGGCTCTCATACCGATTCACCGCGAAAGCGATACCCGATTCCGTAAACTGTCTGAATATACTCGGGCTCTTGGGGGTTACGCTCGATCTTCTTGCGCAAGTTTTTAATGTGCGAATCCACGGCGCGCTCCAGCGTTTCAAAAGTCGAGCCGCGCATGGCGTCGAGCAACTGAAGTCTCGTGAAGACCCGATTGGGATGCTGGGCCATGAACGCCAGCAGCGCGAACTCGCTTGCGGTCAGCTCGACCCGCTGACCTCCGACGAAGACCTCGTGCTGGTCCAGATCGATGCGGAGGTCTCCGGCTTGGATCACGGTTTGGTGTTTCTTCCCGGCACGGCGCAGCACCGCGTGGATACGAGCAACAAGCTCCCTGAGACTGAAGGGCTTCTCTAAATAGTCATCAGCGCCCAGTTCCAGCCCCTGGACGCGCGCGGGCTCGCCCACCCGCGCCGTGAGCATAATAATGGGCACGTCAGAGTTTTGTCGAATTGTGTGACAGACCGTCCAACCGTCAACCTGGGGGAGCATGAGATCGAGCACAATGAGATCGGGCTGATGGCGCGTGAACGCTTCTAGTGCTGCTTGGCCGTCGAGCGCAATTTCTACAGAAAACCCTGCGTTGCGCAGGTAGAGCGCGATGGCCTGCGCGAGCTTCTCTTCGTCCTCGACGACCAAGATCGAAGCGGGCACGATTGTATTATACTCACTCGTGAGGAGGTTGGGGGGCCTGCGAGAGAGCAGGCTCCCCAACGCTCCGGTGTGGGGGAAGGATGGGCATGGAGCTTTCTTGGGGAGTTTTTAGAACCCACCTCGCTTTCCCGGGCCAAAGTGCCCAAACCGCCCGAAGCCTCGATCGGGGAGCTTGATCACAGCCAAGACGTTGCCGTTGCCCGCATCAATGACGACGAGCACGGAGCTGCCGTCGGCGGTCAAGATGACGACGTTGTAGACGACGTAGCTATTGCGCTCGCCCAGATGGGCTCCAATGACAGTTCCGGCCTGTTGGCCCTTGGCGATCTCGATCGCTTTGAGAAGATCGAGCTTGGCTAGTCCGGCCAAGACCGCCGCTCGGCTTGGAGCCTTGACGCTCCCCGTAATAGACGGGGGTCGAGGCTGCGAGGGAGTCGTCGGGTTTTGGGCCGAGGCGTAATAGAACGCCACGCCCGCCAACAATGCGATCGCAACAATGAGCGCGCCGACACTCAGAGAGAGCTTTTTCATAGAAGCTCACTCCTTTCTGCGGTACTCACCCAAGCTTTCTGGCTGGGTGGCACTCTGAGTATGATGGATAATTGTGGAGATCTTATGAAGGCCAGGTCGAGATTGGGGGAAGGCTAGGACGCAGAGAACCAGACCTCGATCCCTAAGATGAGCTGTTTTAGGCCGCCCGTCGGATCGAGCGCTATTCCTGAAAAGAATGCGAGATTTTTGCCCAACCCAACGTCGAGATTGACCT
>JAILZC010000206.1 GCA_023512665.1 Candidatus Bipolaricaulota bacterium
CCGACGACGTTGACGATCGCGAGCACGGCCGCGCCGCGCTCGCGGGCCAGCCGCACCGCCCCGAGGGTGTCTGCCGTCTCCCCAGACTGCGAGATCGCGATCACGAGAGTGTTTCTATCTAAATACGGCTTACTGTAGCGAAACTCAGAAGCCAGCTCCACGGCGATGGGGACCCTGAAAAACTCGCGCCATAAGTATTTCGCGGTCAGAGCGGCGTAGTAGGCCGTCCCCATCGCGACGAGATAGACCATCTGGGCTGTGTGAATTCTTTCAGAGAGTTTGTGAAGCTCTGGCAGGACGATCCTGCCCGTGGAGAGCTCATAGCGATGGTGGAGGGTGTTGGCGAGGGCCTGGGGCTGCTCGTGGATCTCTTTGAGCATGAAGTGCTTGTAGCCCTGCTTGTGAGCCGTGACGATGTCCCATTCGATCTTCTGGGGTGCGCGTGTGATGGGGTGGCCATCCCCGTCGAAGATCGCGATGGAGTCTCTTCGTAAGACGGCCAGCTCGCCGTCGTTGAGGAAGACCATAGTGCGGGTGAAGTTCAGCAGCGCGGGGATATCCGAAGCAGCAAAATTTTCGTGCTGGCCCAAGCCCAGCACGAGCGGGCTGCCCTGGCGGGCGACCACGACCTCGTCAGGGGAATCTGTAGCGACGACAGCGATCGCGTAGGCCCCGTGCAGCAGCCGCACCGTCTCGCGCACCGCCTCTGTGAGATTTGTTCCATCGTAGCGCTCTTCAATGAGATGGGCGATCACCTCGGAGTCGGTCTGCGACCGAAAGAGGTGCCCACGGTTTTGGAGCTCCTCTCTGAAGGGCAGATAGTTCTCGATAATCCCGTTATGGATGACCGCGATCTTTTTATGACAGTCGCAGTGGGGGTGGGCGTTGCTATCGGTTGGGGGGCCGTGGGTGGCCCAGCGGGTGTGGCCCAACCCCACGGTCGCCTGAGAGATCTTCGCGTGGAGAGCCCCGGCAAGCTCACTGACCTTGCCGGCGCGCTTTTCAAGATAGAGACGATCGCTCTCGATGAGAGCGATCCCCGCTGAGTCGTACCCGCGGTACTCCAACTTTTGCAATGCCGCAAGCAGCAAGTCTTTGGCCGGGCGCGACCCCACATAGCCGACGATCCCGCACATGCTTTTAGTATAATCATTCGGGCTGAGGTTGACAAGCCCCCGAATGTAATCTGCGCCATTTTGTCACCCGCCCGTGGGCGTGTTATAATCATCGTGTCGGAATACTCTGTTGAGAGGAGGTTGTGCGATGCGCGAAGTTGAAGTCAGAGCACTGGTGATGGACCCCACGCAGAACATGCCCGTGCTGCTGCTGCGCGATCCGCAGTCCAAGAAGGTCGTGCCGGTCTGGATCGGGCAGCCCGAGGCCACCTCGATCGCGATGATCATGCAGCAGCGCGAGTTCCCCCGCCCCCTCGCCCACGATCTGATCAAGGCGATCCTCAAATCCCTCGGCGGAGACTTGGATATGATCGTCATTGACAGCATCCAAGACTCGACGTACTTTGCCACGCTCTACGTACGCGACCACACCGGCAAGACCCACGAGATCGACGCGCGGCCCTCCGACTCCATCGCGATCGCCCTGCGGTTGGGCAGCCCGATCTACGTCTCCGATGAGGTCTTCCACGTGGCCGCCGTCGAGATGCCCACCGAGGACGATGGCGACCAGAACGAGGATCGCTTCCGTGCTTTCGTCGAGAGCGAGATGAAGCTCGCGGACTTTAAGCGATTCGTCTCCGAGGGCGGGGTATAAGAGCCCGTGCCCCTACCTCACCCTGGCCCTCTACCTCTCCCTGCCCCTCTCCGTACACGGAGAGGGAACGGGTGAGGTGGGAACGGGAGAGGTTGCGATGCTGCGTATCCTGCGTGAGCTTGACGTCACCGACAAACGGGTCTTAGTCCGCGTAGACTATAACGTCCCCCTGCAAGACGGGCATGTCGCCGACGACACCCGCCTGCGGGAGAGCCTGCCGACCCTCGAGTATCTCTTGGCCCACCGCGCGAAGATCATTTTAGTATCACACTTAGGGCGCCCCAAGGGCACGGTCGTGGCAGAGCTCCGCCTCGATCCCGTGGCACAGCGCCTCTCAGAGCTCCTCGAGCGCCCCGTCACCAAGCTCAACGAGTGCCTCGGGCCAGCCGTGCACCGCGCCATCTCCCAGATGCAGCCCGGAGATATCATTCTGTTAGAGAACGTACGCTTCTACCCCCAAGAAGAAGCGAACGACGAAGCCTTCGCGCGGGAGCTGGCGCAACTTGCCGACTGCTACGTGAACGACGCGTTCGGGACGGCGCATCGGGCTCA
Source organism: Candidatus Bipolaricaulota bacterium (assembly GCA_023512665.1). Taxonomy (GTDB): domain Bacteria; phylum Bipolaricaulota; class Bipolaricaulia; order RBG-16-55-9; family DRXL01; genus JANXCC01. Next base: position 2,323 of record JAILZC010000206.1, read on the forward strand.
TGCCAGCACCTACGGGGTGGCGAAGTTCTTGCCCGCGGCTGCGGGACTGCTCCTGGAGAGAGAAGTCACCATGCTCAGCCGGGCCACGCACAACCCACCACGACCCTTTCTGGCCATCGTCGGCGGGGCCAAGATCGCCGACAAGCTCGGGGTGCTCAAGGACTTGATCGGCAGGGTGGACGCATTTCTCATCGGCGGGGGGGTAGCGTTCACGCTCTTGCAAGCCCAAGGGGCTCGCGTGGGGAGCTCCCTGGTGGACGAAAGGATGCTCGACGAAGCGCGACAGTGTTTGCAAAAGGCCCGCGAGCACAAGACAGAAATAATTCTGCCGCACGATGTACGCATCGTGCGGGAGTCGGCTGGGGGCTGGGAGCACGCGGTGGCGCCCGCTCATGAAATTCCCGACGGGTGGCAGGGATGGGACATCGGCCCGCAGACAGGAGCACTCTTTCAAGAGCGGGTGGCGAGCGCCAAGACGATCGTGTGGGCGGGGCCGCTGGGGCGGTTCGAAAGGCCGCCGTTTGACGCGGGGACGCGCGAAGTCGCCCAGGCGATCGCTCGGTCTGGGGCCTTTGCGATTATCGGGGGAGGGGACACGGCAGCAGCCTTGCAGCAGAGCGGCTTAGCCCACGCCCAGAACATTCACTTCTCGACCGGGGGCGGGGCGACGTTAGAGTTCTTGGGGGGGCGCAAGCTTCCCCCCATCGAGATATTGCGCAAAGGGTGAGCGTCTCTGCGCTCTTGTCACGGGCGAAGAGACGTGATATAATACTCTCAGATGCGGGCGTAGCTCAGCGGTAGAGTACCGGCTTCCCTAGCCGGGTGTCGCGGGTTCGAATCCCGTCGCCCGCTCCACCCACGCTGTGACACCGTAGGCCCAAGCCGGGTTCGTTC
>JAILZC010000021.1 GCA_023512665.1 Candidatus Bipolaricaulota bacterium
GGTCTGCTCACAGTCGACGGTGCCGAGCATCTGCTTCAAGAACGAGACGGGCGAGCGGAGTCTCTCCATACTGCCTCCTTTCACATCGTAAAGATTACGACAAGGCCTTCTCGAAGTCAATTTCCGGGTGTGGGCAGGGAGGCCCTCCATCCCACACTTGACAGGGCATTATCTGTGTGATATGATCTTGCTAGTGTATGATAAGTCATATATATGGGTGATCATATTGTCACTAAAACACGCGCTGTTGGGCTTTCTGAGCTTCGGGCCAGCGACGGGGTATGAGCTGAAGCACGCGTTTGAAAACTCTATCCAGCACTTCTGGAGCGCCGACCTCAGCCAGATCTATCGGGCGCTGGAGAGCCTTAAAGAAGAAGGGCTAGTCACGATGAGGATCGAGCACCAAGAGTCCAAACCTCCAAAGCATATCTACTCGCTCACCGAGGGCGGGCGAGCCGAGCTGCTCCGCTGGCTCCACGAGCCCACCGTCGAGCTGCCCGCCGTGCGCAACCCGTTCTTGCTGAAGATATTTTTTGGGGCGTTGCTGCCCAAAGAGATTCTCTCCGAGCATCTCCATCGCTTTGATGAGGCGCTTCAACAGCGCATAGCTGTCTACAAACAGATCGAGGAGTACATCCCCAGACGCTGCCGTGAGCTAGGGCTGAACTCCCATAAGCCCTTCTTGCTGGCTACCGTGCGCCTGGGGGTGAAAAACCTTGAAGTCTATCAGCAATGGTGCCGCGAACTCATCTCAGAGCTCAAACGACTCTAAAGGAGCTACTATGATTCTTCAGACCAAAGACCTCACGAAAATCTATCGTGTCGGCAAAGAAGAAGTGCCCGCGCTGCGCGGGGTGAACTTCGAGCTCGATGTCGGCGACTTTGTCGTGATCAACGGCCCGTCGGGCTCGGGCAAGACCACGTTCTTAAATCTCATCGCGTGCATTGACAAGCCCACGTCAGGAGAAGTCTTCATCGAGGGGCAACCCACCAGCCAGCTCTCTGAAGGGCAGCTCGCAGAGCTGCGCAAGCGCAAGATCGGCTTGGTATTTCAGACGTTCAATCTCATCCCGGTCTTGTCGGCGTTCGAGAACGTCGAGTACCCACTATTACTGTTAGGGCTGAGCCGTGCGGAGCGCCGCCGACGCGTCATGGCGCTCTTGGAAGAAGTGGGCCTCAAAGATTTAGCCAATCGTCGCCCTGATGAGCTCTCCGGCGGCCAGCGCCAGCGCGTGGCCATCGCGCGCGCGCTCGTCACCGACCCCAAATTAGTGCTCGCCGACGAGCCCACGGCGAACTTGGACTCCGAGACGGGCAAACAAGTCATGGCCATTATGAGACGGCTCAACGAGGAGCATCACGTCGCGTTCTTAGTCGTCACCCATGACCCGGTGGTCACGCAGTACGCCCAGCGCACGGTCAAGATTCGCGACGGACAGCTCTTCGACGGAGGACGCACCAATGGAGCTTAAGCTGCTCATTCCCTTGAGAAATCTCTTGCGCAACCGACGGCGCACTCTGCTCAGCTTGGCGATCATCGCCCTGGGCACGGCGATGATCTACGCCGTGCGCGGCTATGTAGATGAGAGCATGCTCAACATTCGCGCGGGCACAGTGCGACAGTTCGGGAACTTCCAGATCGCTTCGCCCTTGCTGTGGGCAGAGAAGACCGAGAATTTTCAGTATCTCATTCCCCCAGAGAGAGTCTCTCAGATTGCAGAGATTCTCCGCACAATCCCCGAAGTCACGGCGTACACGGCACAGCTGAATCTATCAGGGCTGGCGATCACCGAGCGCAAGACCAAGGTCGTGCGCGCCACGGCCCTCGAACCCCAAAACCGAGCGCTTGACTATAACGATCTCGTCGAGAGGGGCTCAGGGCTTGCCCCCGCCGATCGGGCCACGGTCTTGATCGGCCGCACTCTAGCTGAAGAGCTTCAGCTTCAGCCCGGCAGCTTTTTCACCCTGACGACGACGACCGTAGACGGCGCGTATAATGTCGGCCCCCTCCAAGTCGCGGGAATCTATACGCTTAACAACGCCATCGTCGAGAGGCAGCTCATCTTCATGCCCCTTGGCTATGGGCAGACTCTGCTGGACACCCCTGGGGTCACGAAGATCATTGTGAAAATCACCAACATTGACGACACGGATCGCGTCGCGGCGTTGGTGCAGCGCAAGCTCACCGAAGCGGGCTTAGACTTTGAAGTGCGCACCTGGGAACAGCTCGCCGAGTTCTATCGCCAAATCCGGGGATTTTTTAATGTACTCTTTGGATTTTTGACGATCGCCGTATCGGTGTTGGTCTTCTTCATCGTGCTTCAGGTGCTGACGCTCTCGTTCTTGGAGCGCACCCGCGAGGTGGGCACGATTCGCGCCATCGGGACGAAACGCTATCAGGTCTTCCTGATGTTCTTCATGGAGAGCGTCTTTTTGGGTCTTTTGGGAAGTCTGATCGGGATCGCCGGGGGATGGCTGGCTGGGCAGGGGTTTAATGCTTTGGGGATTGGCTGGACGCCCCCGGGGGCCATCGAGCCCGTTCCGGTGCAATTGCGCTTAGAGCTGGGGAACGCGCTCTGGCCGTTTCTTATTAGCGTTATGGCTACGGCGTTCTCGGCGCTCTACCCCGCGCTGCATTCGGCGCGGCTCAACGTCGTAGAGGCGCTCGCGTCCAAATAACAGAAGGAGCTGGAGATGTTCTTGAAGATTGCCGCACGAAATGTCTTGCGTAATAAGCGCCGCACCGCGTTCAGCTTAGGGGTAACGGCTCTCGGTGTAGCTATTCTGTACTTCGTCATCGGCTTCATCGCGGACAGCTTCGAGTCTGTGAAGATCAATCTCACGCGCGAGATCGGCGCGGTGCAGATCGCCGATGCGAAACTCTTCGACAACAAGACCGAACGCTATGAGTATCTCATCCCTCAGGAGACTCTGGAGAAGATCGTAGCCCTCTTGAGAGACGACCCACGCGTGGAGGGGTATACGTGGACGTTGGGCTTTGCCGGGCTGATCGGCAACGAGAAGGGCAGCACGCTCGTCGTGGGGCGCGGGCTCATCCCCGGCAACCCCATTGAGGACTACAGCGAGATTGTCGTGGCCGGACGGCCCTTAAGCAACGATGGCACGCCGCAGATTCTGGTCGGGCGGCGGCTCGCGGAGACCCTCAACGTCCGCCCCGGCGATGTCATTAACGTCGCTACGGGAACGGCCAGCGGCGCGTTCAACGCCGCCAGTGCGACGATCGTCGGCACCATTCGCTATAACAATATCGCCCAAGAGGGCCAGCTGGGGATCGTCAACTTAGAGTTTGCCCAGCAGCTCCTGCGCACCCCAGGGGTCGAACGAATTCTCGTGCAGCTTGCTGATCTAGACCAAGCCGAAGCGTTCGCCCAGGAGCTGAAGGCTAAACTCGCGGCTTTGGAAATCCCGCTCGACGCGCGCCCGTGGCAGAAGCTCACGGCATTTTATGATTCTATCAGAGCGTTCTGGGGCGTCTTCGCCGCGTTCACGACTATAGGGGTCTTCGTGCTCGTCTTCTTCAGCGTCTTAGAAGTCTTGACGATGTCGTTCTTGGAGCGCACGCGCGAGGTCGGGACGATCCGCGCTATTGGGACCAACAGACTCCAAGTCTTTCGCATCTTTCTCGCTGAAGGGACGATCTTAGGGCTGCTCGGCGGGGTTTTGGGAGTGCTCGCTGGGACGGCGTTAGGATTATGGATCAACAGTGTAGATATTCGGTGGTTACCGCCGGGGGCGCTCGATCCCGTCTCTGTCCGGATTGCGGTGGATCTCTCCGTCGCTGTGGTGCCGTTTTTGACGGCGCTCATCTCGACGTTCTTGGGCACGCTCTATCCGGCGTGGAAGACCGCAAGACAGAACATCGTCGAAGCATTAAGCTACGTGTAATCTCTATAAGGAGGAACCATGAAGAGACTCACGCAGTACGTGTTGTTGGCCGCGCTGGCGGCCTCGGTGTTGGGGATCGTCTTGGCGGCGCAACCCGCGCCCACCGACGATCAGCTCTTAGAGGCGTTCGACAAAACGCGCTTTATCGAAGCTACGTCTTTCACTATGACCGTGGAAGTCGTCGCGGACCGACCCGACGGCACAAAGCAAGCCGTCGTTCAGCTCTACTTTAAAGAGATCAACGGGAAACGCTATGCCCGGATCGAGTTTCTCGCTCCAGAGGACCTGAAGGGGCAAGTCTACGTCAGCACTCCTGAAGGGACGTTCTTTTGGCAGCCGGGCTTGGCCACGCCGCTCAAGGTGAGCGGGCGCCAGCAAGTCTTCGGAGACTCAAGCGTCGCCGAGACTGTGGGCATCCAGTTCAAGGGCGACTATAAGATCAGATCGCGCAAGGACGTCACTCTGCCGGGGAACAGGCCCGGCCTTGAAGTCGAGCTCGAAGCCACGGATAAGAGCGTCGCCTTCCAGAGAGCCACAGTCACGGCTGACAAAGCTACGTTGCGCCCCATCAAGACGCGGCTCTTCGCCCTCAGCGGCGACCCCCTCAACGACGTCACGTACCAAGAGTACGCCACGCTCGACAAGGACGAGTACGTCAAGAAGCAGCTCATCGAGAACCAGCTCATCAAGACAAATAAGACGCTGCTGACGATCACCAAGATCGAAGCGAAAGATCTTCCGAACGATCTCTTCGATCCCACGAAACTCGGGAAGTGAGAGGCTGTGCGAGCGCGATGGGCTCTTTTGATAACGACGCTGACGCTGGGCTTCGTCGCCCTTGGGCAAGAGGCCCCATTGCTAGGTGAACTGACGGAGCTGAAGCGCGAGGCGCTCGCGGTCTTCTCGGAAGTGCTCAGCACGGGGAGCGCCGCCGAGCGCCTCAGCGCCGTTACCAGCTTAGCGCGTTACGGAGATGACTCTGTCGTCACGTTGTTGACGGAGTGTCTGCTTCGTGATGAGGCGTCGTTTGTGCGGCGCGCTGCTGCCGAGGGGCTCTTACGCTTTCGTTCTCCTCAGGCGAGCCAGGCCCTGCGCCAAGCGGCTCGCAGCGACAGCGTTGCTAGTATCCGCTGGGCCGCGGCCGTCTCCCTGAGAGAACCCGATGTTATCACAGATCTTCTGCGCGAGCGCGAGACGCTCGCTGCGGCAGCAATCTCGCTGCAAGAGCCCACATACGCCGCACGCTTGCCGGGAACAGTCTGGCCCTCTGCGGAGATCGCGCTCATCGGGGCTTTCTCGGACCGCGAGGCGTTCAATCTCGTCGAGCGTGCGGCGATGCTCAAAGCGCTTGCACAGCTTGGGTCCCTCGCGGCGATTTCGCTCGCGCAGGGGACGCTCGCTGACTCCACCGAAGACCCCTTCGTGCGTGGCTCGGCGGCGTTCGCCTTGGGGGCTCTCAACGTGCGCAACGCTATCCCTGAGCTGTTGGCAGCCCTGGGCACGGATCTCGAAGCGATCCAAGTCGGCGCTGCCGGCGCTTTGGGGCACTTTGGCGATCCCATAGCTCTCGAACCGTTAAGCGTGCTGCTGCGCACGGCGCGATCTCCCCAAGCGCGCATCGCTGCGGCCAACGCGCTCGCATCGTTTGGCCCATCATCTGTATCAGCTTTAGCACAAGGGTTGCTCACTGACCCCGTACCCGCAGTGCGCCAAGCGGCGCTCCGCGCACTGCGACAGATCGGCGGCCCAACGGCAACCCAAGCGGTGCTCGATCTTTTGCAGAGCTCGTATCTGCAGCAGTGCGATCCCACGGCGTGCGGGGGCTTGGCGCTCGAGACGCTCCGAGCGCTCGCGGAGCTTGGCCAAGCACAGCTCGCTCTCCAAGTGACCCAAGCCACTCTTGTCGCGCTGCGCGACGCGCTCCCGTTTCTGTTTATCTTCGCTGAGAATGATCTTGTGCAGACTCTCAGTGCGGTGGGGCGCGCGGCTCCGCAGCTCTTCGAGCTTTTGCTTGGCGATCCCAGCCCGTTTGTGCGGGCTCTGGGGGTTGCGTCGTTTGCGAGTGTCTATCAAGCCGAAGCGCGGGAATTTTTGCTCCAAGCCCTTCGCGATGAGAATTCACTGGTGCGCCGTGCGGCGCTGGAGGGGCTCGCCCCGTGGGCCATGCCCGATGATGCTCAAATATTCGCACCGTTTGTCACCGACCGCGATCCGCGCTCTCGGATAGCTGCACTCTTTGCACTCGCTCGCGCGGGCGACGGGCGCGCCCTCGAGCCCTTGCGATTCGCCCTGCGATCAGAGAGTCTCTCGGTGCGTCTGGACGCCGCCGGCGCGGCGCTCGCGTTCGCTGTTCGGTGGGCATCACAAGCTTCTTCTCCATCACCGCCCCCTTAGCATGATATGCGCATCTGGGATATCCACCCGGGGTACCTCAATCGCACCAGCTTGCTTGGCGAGCATAGAGAACTCCACGCCCTGGTCTCGATCTGCATTCATCAGAAGAGGGGCTACGCGCACCATCCTGAGACGCTGCGCTGGAGAGATTTTTTGCAATCTTTAGCCGTGCGCCACGAGATTCTTGTTGCCGAGATGGAGCTGCGTAGCTATAAGCATCACTCGCCCGTAGAAATAGTTCCAGATCATACATCTTGGCCCACGCGCTACGTAGACCCTCCGGCACGCCAGTTTGAGTTGCTCCGAGAAAAGTATCGCACCAAAGAGTCGGGGCGCATCCCGCTGCCGCGCTCGGTACAACAGCTGTGGGCTCAGCATAAGTATTCTGTCTTAGCTCGCGATCCCAAGATCTATCGAGAGCTCAGGCGGCAGGTCGCTGACTCGCGCCCCGAAGACTTTGCGCAGCTCTCCCAAGAGCTCGTAGAGCTGTTGCGCACCCCTCCCACGAACGAGGGCCTACGCAACGCCATCGAGCACATGTGGGGCTATGTCTCTGACTATGCTCCTCCAGCCCAACGTCGCCAGGCTACGCAAAACATTGCTACTACGCTGGCTTTCATCCAACAGTTGGCGTATGCCCATCGCGTCACATATTTGTTGCATTCGACGGCGCTGAGCGAGCTGACAATCTGGCTGAAGCACTCCTCAGGAGGTGCCTTGCGGTATGTCGAAAATTTACAGACTCAGAAGCGAACAGATCGTCCCCGCAGATCTCGATAGCGTGTGGGAGTTCTTCGCCACCCCGCGCAATCTCAATCTCTTGACGCCCCCAGAGATGCACTTTGAGATCTTATACGGAGACGATGAGCCCATGCACGAAGGGCAGATCATCGAGTATCGCATCCAGCTTGTGCCTAAAATAAGAGTGTCCTGGCTTACGGAGATCACGTATGTAGAGCCTAAGAGACGTTTCATTGACGAACAGCGTCTGGGGCCGTATAGGCTCTGGCACCATGAGCATCGTTTTGTCCCTATAGAAGGGGGTGCGAAGATCGAAGATCGCGTCATCTATGCCCTTCCGCTAGGCCCCTTGGGGGATCTCGCTCATGCTCTGTGGGTGCGCCGCAGGCTGAACTATATCTTCGATTTTCGGCGTCAAGTCATTGCAGAGATCTTCGGGACATCGCGTTCTTCCAAGTGAACCGTTCTTGCTCGGATTGCGCACACGCTTCTCGCGCGGCCCTCGACTTGACAACGGCCCCAACGAGCTGCTTTACTACCCCCAATGATCCGATGGCGCGAACTCTTTCAAGAGCTGCCGGAGCCGTGGCTGGTGATGGTCTGCGGGCTGGTGGGCGTGGGCAAGACGACGATCGCCCGCCAGATCGCGTCTGAGCTCCGGGCACGGTATTTGGGCACTGATAGAGCGGGCTATCGGATCTTCGGCGAGAGACGCTCCTACGATGACGAGTACTATCACCGAGTATACGAGTATATGATCGCGCGAGCGCATCGCGCTTTCAGTAGAGATCGTCATGTCGTGTTGGACGGGACGTTCTTGCGCCGCGAGACGCGCCAGAGATTCTTCGCAGAGTTTCGAGAAAAAGCTTCGCCGTGGCTCGTCTATGTGACGTGTCCTGAAGAGATCGTGAGAGCGCGTCTAGAAGCGCGGCGTGCTGTGCCCCTGAGTCAGCGCGGGTACTCCGACGGGCGCTATGAGATCTACCAAGCAATGAAGCAGAAACTTGCTGATGGTTGGAGCGATCCGCGGACAGAAAAGATTTCGTTCGTCACGGTGGACACGGGAGGGACACAGCCAAGGTTGATCGAGAGCATGTGTTTAAGCCCAGCTTCTGTTGGCGATGATCATTGAACCTACGACTTTTGGTGCTTGCTGGAGCGAGATCGCCGACGAGCAGCAAGCCAATCAGACTGTCGAAGCGCGAATTCAAACTAGGGCGTGTTTGCCAACTCTGCTCCATGCAGTAGGGCATGAGTAGAGGAGATTTGACTAATGAACAGTGGGAGCAGCTCCAACCCTGGCTCCCGCCGCAAAAGCTTAGGACCGGTTCGACCGCTGGTGCAAGTTCGGTGTATGGGATCGCCTCTGGGCCGCTGTGCAGCAGCAGGCCGATGCCGCCGGCCAGATCGCCTGGGCGGTGCAGGATGGCACCCGAGCGCATCAGCACGCCGCAAGGGCAGCAGGGGGACCCCGAAGCGGAAGCGCTAGGCCGCAGCCAAGGGGGCTTCAGCACCAAGGTGCATCTGCGCGCGGAAGGGGATGGTAAACTGATGACGTTGCCGCCGGTCAGCGAAAGGAGAACGAAGGTCGCCAGGGCCCTTTCGATCGGTGTATCTATCGCCAACGGAATCGGGTGGAGCGCCTGGTCAATCGCTTGAAGCAGTTCCGTCGCCTCGCAACTTTCCGGACCCGGCAAGAGACTGAAACTCCCTCCCGACTGAGCGTCTGCCAGGGCTTCTACCTAGGGAAGGCTTATATGTCCCTGGACAGGGGGCTTGAGGAAGTGTTGCTTTCTTCCCCTGCCTCCAGCTAAAGTATAAGTGAGGTGATCCTATGGAGCTGAAGATCGTCACCATCGAAAAACCCGCGGACGTCAACTTTATCTTGGGGCAGTCGCATTTTATAAAGACCGTCGAGGACATGCACGAGG